>JAHELX010000787.1 GCA_024643945.1 Anaerolineales bacterium | reverse complement strand
CGTCCCCCCCAGATGTAATCGCGTAAGGCCGGCGTGAAGGTTAAAGGGTAGAGCATTGGGGAGTCGCTTCTCACATGGTTTCTCCCTATGTCAGATATACGCGCGCGGCTGTGTCGAACGCTTCTTCCGGCGTGCGCAAGGGTCACCCGAAAGGAAGATAGACAGCTAACACGCCCCCCAAGTATATCATGATCAGCAACACGCCGCAACGGTTGGTATGTAATAGGGGTCCCAAATTTGAGGTGTAAGACCCTAAGGGTTTTCTGAAAACCCTTAGGGTCTGCCAAGAATTTGGACACACCCTATGCATTATGAACACTTTGACCGGTCATGCAACGGTGTTATAATGAAACGCGCCAACACCAACATTGAGGAGACAAAAAATCATGATCCAATCTGCCCTTAATTTTGCCGAGGCTCACCGGAATGATAATCTGGACCGCCTCATCGAATTCTTAGGCATCCCCAGCATCAGCACCTCCCTGGAACGCCAGCCCGACATCGAGCACGCGGCTAACTGGCTGATAGCCCGCATGCAGGCAATTGGCTTCGACCGGGCCGAGATTATCCCGACCGCTGGCCATCCGGTCGCCTACGGGGAATGGTTGGGGGCCGGACCCAGTGCACCTACTGTGCTCGTCTACGGCCATTACGATGTGCAGCCTACCGACCCGGACGACGAGTGGGTTTCTCCCCCCTTTGAGCCGTCCCTTCGGGATGGCAATCTGTACGCGCGGGGCGCGTCCGATGACAAAGGCCAGCTCTATATACACCTGGCCGCTACCGAGGCCTTCTTCCGTGCCGGTGGTGTTCCTCCTGTCAACCTAAAATTCATGATTGAAGGGGAAGAGGAAATAGGAAGCCGCAATTTGGGCGCCTTTGTCCAGCAGCACGCCGACATGCTGGCCTGCGATGCTGCCCTCATCTCCGACACGGACATGCTGAACGCTGAGACGCCGGCCATCATTTACGGCTTGCGAGGATTAGCGTACATGGAGGTCGAAATTCAAGGGCCTGAACATGACCTTCACTCTGGGGCATATGGCGGTGTGGCCCACAACCCCTTGCAGGTCACGGTCGAGATGCTGGCCGCCTTACACGATGATCAGGGGCGGGTGGCCATCCCTGGCTTTTACGACAGAGTCCGCCCCCTCAGCGACGGCGAGCGGGCCGAGTTGAACCGTATTCCTTTTGATGAAGAGGCGTTTCGCCGCGAAATAGGTGGCCCTGCACTCTGGTCGGGCGAGGTGGGCTACACGCCGCTGGAACGACTCGGCGCCCGCCCCACGCTTGAAATCCATGGCATTCGAGGTGGCTTCGTGGGCGAAGGCCAGAAGACGGTTATCCCGGCCAGGATTGTGGCCAAGGTGAGCATGCGGCTGGTCTCGGATCAGGAGCCACTAGAGATCGCCCAGCTCTTTGAACGGCGCATCCACGAATTAGCTCCTCCTAGCGTCCAGGTGAAGGTCCGCAGGCTCTCTTACGCCGACCCCGCCCTCATCGAGCGGGACGCGCCGGCCATGCAAGTGGCGATCCACGCCTATCGTCAGAGCTTTGGTGCTGATCCGGTCTTTCGGCGCTCAGGTGGGACGGTACCCGTGGTCGCTATGCTCACCAAGACTTTGAAGATCCCGGTGATTATGATGGGCTTTGGCCTGCCGGACGATAACCTGCATGCGCCGAATGAAAAGTTCAGGCTTGATAACTTTTATCGCGGCATTAACACCTCGATTCATTTCATGCAGGGACTGGCCTCACATTAGATCAGGAACCTCAATGGCTCGCCCCAGGAAGTGATTGAGCGGCCCGTGGCCCTGGCCGAGGTGCAGATCGACCGCCGCACGCAGGGTCATCGTCAGATATGCCTTGGCGGTGGACACCGCCTGACGCACGTCGTTTCCTTTGGCCAGTTCGGCGGCGATGGCCGAGGCAAATGTACAGCCTGTGCCGTGGGTGTTGGCCGTCTTGATGCGTGGCGCGCGGAATTCGGTGAATTCTTGTCCGTCGTACAGCACATCCACGGCGTCGACGGCCTCGGGCAGGTGTCCGCCCTTCACGACCACGTATCGCGCGCCCATGTGGTGGATGGCAACGGCTGCCTCACGCATATCGGCCAGGGTGCGGATTTCCATGCCGGTCAGCACCTGGGCCTCATGGTGGTTGGGGGTAACCACGTAGGCCAGCGGCAGTAGTCGCGTGATCAGCGCGTCCCGCGCCTCTGCCCTTAGCAGCGGATCGCCACTCTTGGCGACCATCACCGGGTCTACCACCAGGCGTTCTATCGTATAATGCCGCGCCCGGTCAGCTAACACGCGAATGATCTCGGCGTTGGATAGCATGCCTGTCTTCCAGGCATCGGCGCCGATGTCGCTCATCACCGAATCGATCTGCTGGCCCACGAAGTCGGCCGGCAACTCAAACACACCTTGCACGCCTACAGTGTTCTGGGCAGTGATGGCGGTCAGCGCGCTCATGCCATACACGCCACGGGCGGCAAAGGTTTTCAAATCGGCCTGAATGCCGGCCCCACCTCCCGAGTCTGAACCGGCAATTGTCAACACTCGTTTCATTCCAAAATCTCCTTCACTGTATCATAGTCGATTATTCATAATTGCAATTATCAGTGCCAATGCTATGAGGCCGCCTGCAAGTACCAGCCAATCGAGCGCCCGCAGCCGGTAATCGCGCCAAAAGGTGCGTCCCGGTCGACCAAAACCCCGTGCCTCCATCGCTTCAGCCAGTTCGTCCGCCAACTGGAAAGCCTGGATCAGGAGCGGGGCCAGCAGCGCGGGATAATGACGCAAAGCCGGCAATCCAGGCTCGAGCGGGATGCCTCGCGAACGCTGGGCATCCACCACGTTCTGCGCCTTACGGCTGATCACCGGCACGAATTGCAGCGAGGTGCTGAGAACAAACGCAAACGTGTAGGGCAGGCCGACCTTCACCAGTGCGTTGCCCAAATCCTCGGGCGCTGTGGTACGAAAGAAAAGAAAGAAGATCGAGGTCAACGTTACGAGCCGCAGGCTGGTCGTTGCGGCTGTGGGCAGATCAAAAGCCCACCAGGCGATAGCGAACCATGAAACGGCCATCACTGCTACCAGGCGCAGCCAACGCAGGTAGTTGCGGCCTTCTGC
>JAHELX010000786.1 GCA_024643945.1 Anaerolineales bacterium | reverse complement strand
ATTGGCAGGCATTGAGCAACACCAGCGGTACCCCCTTGCCCGCCAGCAGTCCGCCCAGCTCCTCACCCGTCACCGGGCGTGGCTGGCCGTCCTCGCCCTCAAAAAGCAAGCGCCCCTGCTCTCCCGATTGGGCATAGAATCGCGCCGGGTCGCCGCCTTGCGGAAATGTGCCGTGCCCGTCAAAGTGGAGGACGTGGTAGAAGTTCGGCTTTTCGTTCAGGACGCGCGCGAGCTGCTCGAAGGTAGGGGGGCGGAGGACATCCAGGCGTACCCGGTCGCGATGCGGGCGGAACAATTCCAGCAGCGGGCGCGCCACAGACTGGAAGGGCACGTCGCCTTCGGGTCCGCCCGGCCGGCAGATGACCAGCAGGATATTGAAGGTGTCGCCTGTCGGCGCGCGCGGCGGTTCGAAAATCAAATCGGGTTGGCTGCGCACGAAGGTGTGGGCCAGCCGCGCTAGGTCCCCGAACTCACCCCGGGTCGGGTCGCGCAGCAGCTCCCAGGGCAGCGCGATGCCCTCGGGGTTGCCAGCGTGGACCACGACCCGCGTCTCCCCCAGGTTATCGGCGACGTGGGCGTAGAGTGTGGACATTTCTCGGGTGCTGAAGACGGCTTCGAACAGTTCCTCGCCCAGTTGGGTCATCAAGCCTTCTACCTGCTGCGCGCGGGTGCGGAACTCGCCCCAGGGGTAAATCAGATATTCTTCGAGATACCACTGGATGAGCCGGCGCTGCTCGTCGCTGATGCTGAACCGGAACTCGGCCTCGCGTTCCTGCGCCTGGGCGCCCATCTCAGGGCGATAGCCGACCCGGACGTGCGCCGGTCTGTCTTCCCTGGCAGGCAGGTGGTGGATGGTAAGTTCTTTCATCGTGCCCTCGCTTTGGTAGGCGGATGCATGCCTCTCAGCCCTAAGGGGTGTTGGGTTTAGTGTATCACATTTCCTCAGCCTTTTCAATGGTTTCTATGAGAACGGGCTTGCGACTGTAGGTAGGGGAGGGTGATGGGTAGGGGTATGAGGGAATATTAGGAGGGTGGGCGCACAGATTACGTAGTACAGCCTGAAGCAAAGAAAAAAGCCACCCACAGTGATTTCCATACTCTGTGGATGGCTTGTATTGCAGCCGTGAACCACTCGGTATCCTCTTGCCATTGGCCAGTTTCGCCCGTCCATACCCGATTGACGGCCAGAGAAAACCTGGCTCCCCGCACGTCACCTCCGGACTCGATCGGTCGGGGAGTGGCGAAGTATTGAAAGACGGCAACTACTCAGGTGGCCGGCACTGGCGTCTGACAGCGGCCCGGACATGGCGCATTTCTGTCGATGAAGTGCCGGGCACCTTCTTCAGTTATTATATAAACAGGGAACTTTTTGAAAAGGGTAGACGTCACTATAATTAGAAACGGCCAGGAGCGAGAGGGGAGGTGAGAGGCTATGAAGTGCCGTGCCTGTTTCGCGATCGCACTGTTGCTGCCGATAGCGGCCTGGGCGAGCGGGTGTGGTGGGGGAGAGCCGACCGCCATCGCCCCTCAGGAGGAACTGAGCCTCGCCCAGGAGCAGCGTGCCATGCCCCCTGAGTTAAAGGAGGCGACAATGACACCCATTCCTACTCCAGAACCGAGCGAGCCCACACCCCCACCAGAGACGGAGCAGGTCATGCGGCTGGCGGTAGAAGACCTGGCCGAGAGGCTGGATTTGCCCCCCGCGGAGATACGGCTGGTCTCGGTAGAAGCGGTAGACTGGCCCGACACCAGCCTGGGCTGCCCGCAGCCGGGCATGATGTACGCCCAGGTCATCACGCCCGGGTATCGAGTGGTGCTGAAGGCGGAGGGGCAGGAGTACGAATATCACACCGATATGGATCGGTTTGCCGTGCTGTGTGAGGAGGGGGGCGAGACGCCAGGAGGCGCTGGCGTGGAAAGCGTGTCGGGTGAGCCGGTCACGCCCGACCCACAGAGCCCTTACTACAGCCTGGTGGTAAAGGCCGTGGAAGACCTGGCCGGCCGGCTCTCCGTTGACGTGGGTGAGATCGGCGTGCTAGAGGTGCAAGAAGTGATCTGGCCAGACTCCAGCCTGGGTTGCCCACAGCCGGGCATGGTCTACAAGCAGGTGCCCGAAGACGGCCTGTTGATCCGGCTGGACGTCGGAGGGCAGTTGTACGAGTATCACAGCGGCGGGATGCGTGACCCGTTCCTGTGCGAGCAGACGATCAAGGTCAAACCCCCCGCGATTAAGTTTGACCTGACAAAGACGATACCGCCCCCTGTCGACGCGGGAGATCAGTAATACGCTTGGTCTGTTTATGGTGAGTGCGCTGACCGGTATTTAAAGAATCGTCCCGAGACAGCAAACTAAATAGAGCAATGGGAGTTGTACTACAAGCAGAAGTTCCCCTTGCCGATGCTCAGGCAAGGGGAACTTCTTTGTAGATCATCTGAGCCGCTTTGAGGGTCTATAGCTCAGCCGATCATCGCCAGCTGCGTGGCGTTGTTACTTCGCCGGGCGCACCTGCACCTGCATAAAGCTGTCCTGGGCGCTAATGCTCTGCCGGCAGGCTGGGGACGGGCGACAGGACGCTGTTGTGATGTATGTTGGGAATGCCGTCCGTCGGCGCCAGCGTGAACGTGCTGTCGTAGGCCTGGATGCGGTTGCGCCAGATACCGCCATCCACGCGGTACAGCGTATCGTAATGCGCGTCGATCGTCAGGAGCAAGCCCTGTCCCGGGTGGAGACCGGTATTATTGTCCTTCTGCGATGTATCCCAGAAGTTGATCAGCAGGCCATCCTGGTAGGGGAAGCGGTCCGCATAGGCGGGTTTCTCTGCGTAGCCGAAGTAGTACGGGCCGAGCTTGAGGCCCAGGTCATAGCCCTTGTAGGTGCGGTACTCGGCCACGTAGTACTGACTGTAGAGCTTTTCCTCAGTGCCGGTCGTTACTCGGAATCCGCCAGCGGGCGTGTACGTCCACCCGGCGTCCGTCTCGGCTCCATCGAGTGGATAGCCGCTGATCTGGATGTCGTCGATCATGAACCCGTCGAAGTTGACGCCAGCATCGCTCGTATACCGGAAGCCCAGCATCACGTTACCGGTGTACGCGGAGAGATCGGCGGTGAGATCCACCCAGCCACCGGAGAACCCG
>JAHELX010000132.1 GCA_024643945.1 Anaerolineales bacterium | reverse complement strand
TGGCCGGTGCCGTCTCGGGCGCTTACCTGGGAGTCGAAGCCATCCCCCCAACCTGGCGAGACAAGCTGGAGAATCGCCAGTATATGCAACAACTGGCACGCAGCCTGGCACAACTACCGAAACACTGGCAGGCTGTCTGAAAATTAGAGTGGGGCAGCCTTTCCAGGCTGCACAGGCGGGCCCCACGACTTCTCACAGCGAGCCTGCCCTTTACGACGTGGCAGACTGCAGAATGACCGGCAAGAAAATCGTATGCGGCCCATCGCCCAGACTGACCTCATCCAGGGATACCTGGCCGCCCGTCAGGTGAAAGCTCACCATGAGCGTCCCGGTATATTGACTGGGCTGATCCAGCGCCAGCCAGGCATGCTGCCACTCAGTGGTGCTGCCTGTGAAGACCTTCGAGGCCAGCAGCGTGCTTCCCTGGTTGAGAGTTACCTCCAAGCTATCCCCTCCCGTCAGCGCCAGGTCGTACCAGAAGGAGAGGGTAGGGTTGTAAACGCCGGAGAGAACGGCGGCTTGCATCAGGGTGATGGCGCCGGTCAGTTCCAGGCTGGCTTTTCCGCTGCGGTGATCTCCACTGAAGACTGTCGCGCTCCCCGCCCCCGATAGAGTCCACTGGCTGGTATCACTCTCAAAGTCGCCGTTTTTGATGGCGTCTTTGGCTGGCTTGAGGGTGAAAGTGATGGATGTGACGCTCGTTGTGCTGGCGACCGTCGCCGTGATAGGAAGCGGCGATTTGTAGCCGCTGGCGCTGGCGGCGACGGGGTACTGCGATCCATAAGCGGGCGGTACCAGCGTATAGAATCCCCCTGGCTCGCTGCTGGTGCTGCTTCCGCTGCCGGCAATAGAGACCGTGGCGCCGCCGATGCCGATATCGAAGTGGTTGCGCACGTAGCCGCTAAAGACGCCCCCCAGCGTGACCGACTTCTCAACCCATAGGCCGGGCATATCGATATCGCTGTTATACGTTTCGACCATCGTTTGCCAGGGGCGGGCGCGGACGGTATAGGTGTGGCCTGGCTGCCCGGAGAACGCATGGCTCGAGTCCCCGTCGCCTGTTTTGCCCTGGATGGTCTGCCACACGCCCTCGAGTTCGTCCCGGTACTGTACCTCGACACCTTTAGGATCCCAACCGGGTGCTGCCGAGCCGGTCCAACTGAAAGTGACGTCGGTGCCGCTGGCAGTTGCGATCAGGTTCACGGTGGGGGCCAGGTCCGCCTTGGCGGCATCTATGTACACCATATCCAGGTCATAATGGAGATATGAGTCGTTCTCCGGAGCCTGGATGCGCACAAAGAAGGTCATGGCGTCCGATTCGGCGCGCGCGGCGATATCCATGTAAATCCATGCCTTGTCCTTGGAGTTGACATCGCTCCAGATGACATTGGGGCTGGTGGGATCGGTCCCGCCGTAGGGATCTATGCCGACCCATTTTTTCATGATCCCATCGCTGGGCGGGTAGCCGGGGCCACGCCAATAGGTGACGAGGGGCACGTCGAAGGCGTAGGCAGTGCCGGTGATGAGACCGGTCACCCGCTGGTAGATGCCGGCGTCGAACTCGTAGGCTGACCACATATTCTGTGCATAATTCCCCTCCAGCCGGTAATTCAGCCCTTTGAACGCCGTAGCAAAATCTTGTGAGCTAAACCAGTGCAGCTTATTCAACCGCGTGCCGGAAGGAATGTAGAAGTAATTCCAGCCGGTGCCAACCTTCTCGTTGATTTCATCCCACGTGCGGTTTGGGATATCGCTGAAACTTTCAAAGTTCCCGTTGGTCAGCAGATTGCTGGCCAGCACCACGGCCGGCAGCAGCAATAAAACGACCACGCTGATTAGAGCCAAGAGCCATTGAACAAGTCTTTTCATCATCTCACCTCTCCTTTTCGCCAGATGGGTCAGACCTCAACTTTATTTATTATATGCCGCTGCCGTACCGACCTCAGTGACATCTTGCGCATAGGACCATGAGGTAGGCCCTAAAGACAAAAAGGCCTCCGAGAGATCGCAGGCCTGGTGTCGAGTAGAAGATGAAGGAAGTTAATGAGCGAGTTCCTGCGACGCCACAGCACTGGCCTCGCAGGAATTTTTGCAGTATTGGACGCAATATGAAAAAGGCCCTATGTGCTAACCATTCGCCTGATGTTGAGCTCCCTGGCTCGCATGCACCGGTCCCGCAAGGGGGAGCCACCTATGCCGGCCCTGTCCCGTCCGAGCCAGGACGGGGCCGCACCAGCGGGCGCAGGACGGGCAGGTGCGCCAGCAGCCCAGAGAATTCTACGCCAAGATGCTAACAAGTGCAAGCCACTTGATGACTGGGAAAAGGAGCTTCAGTCTTGTGCATCTAAGTGAGTAAGGAAAGGGATCGAATTCTTAAAAGTCAAAGCTCTGAGCCGAAAGTTGCGCCATCATAGTTCCGGTGAACCAGGAGCCGTTCGCCGTCAGGCGTAACTTGGAGCTCGTAGATACACACTCGGCCTGAGTATCATCCTCGACCAGAGCTGATTCCCGCCAGCGGCCAAGCAACTTCTCAGAACAGTCCTTGCCCAACGACTCCGAAAACAACTCCAGGGAGATGCTTCCTGATAGGATAGCAACTTCCAGAGGGTGCAACCGGTTCTCCAGATCATTCCTTTGCAGTCCCCCTTGCAGGGCAGGAAACGCCTCGCCAACACCCCGGCAGTAAGCAGAGTACTCTGGATGGCGGTAATGGTAATCGCCGAAAACGCCGTCGGCGATGGTGCCCAAGGCCAGACAGTCTTCTCCGCGCTCCGGGAAAGTGAAATAGAGGTTTGTATCTTTCTCGCGGGCGAAATGGTTGAACAGCGTTTTCCTGTATCCCAGGGCAGCCAGCAGGCGCGAGGCAGCCTGAGCCAGAAAGTGGTTGGCCAGGCGTGGCCGTTCCACCAGGCCGTGTTCCTCGGCGAATTTGCGGTTACGAGAGGACAGTTGCAGCTCGTACAGGGAAAAGCCATCCACGCCGGCTGCCGACAGGGCCTTAATATCGTCCAGCAGACCTTCAAGAGATTGGCCTGGCAGGCCGAATATCAGGTCCACACTGACGATCCAGCCCATGGTTGCCGCCTGGGCGATCTTGTCCAATACGACCGCCGCAGGCTCCCGTCGCTTGATGTGCCGACGCACAGGGTCCTCGAGACTCTGTACGCCGACGTGGAGCCGGGTGAAGCCCAGAGCGTCAAGCCGGGAGAACATTTCGTCAGTGAGCTCAGACGTGGTGGACTCCAGTGCCCACTCTGTCTGCGGTCCTATGGCAAAATGCTCGCGGCAGTTTTTCACCAGGCGGCTGAAGGGCTCTTCTCCCAGGAATGTGGGCGTCCCTCCTCCGAAGTGCACGGTTGATACGGGCCGATGAGCAAGCGTGCCCAATTGACTCCAGAGACGCATCTCCTGGTCCAACAGGTCGATGTACCCCTCGACATGTTGGGCTTGGTGCCGCTTCAGCCGGAAAGAGTAGCAATCGCAAAAGCTACACCGGTTGGCGCAAAAGGGGATGTGGACGTAGATGCAAAATGGCCGGGCGAGGTCAATGTGACTTACATCCCGGCAAAGTACTGCCCACGCCTGCTCCCCGCTCTCCGTGAAGCCTCGTCTGGCCCACACCGGCAGGGGTAACTGGCGGTCGTCTACCCGATAGGGTGGCTTAAGAGCCAACCACTCCCGCCGGATGGCCTCCACGTCTACTTCCGGTGGAGCAGCGCGGAAAAACTGGTCAAAGAATCGCTGTTCCATAGACGATACGAGAGGATTCGCCACAGATGGTTTTCCCATTCCCTACTATTTCTTCCCTTGCAGACCACAGACGCTCAGCGGTCTCTCGGAGGCTTGCATAGGCCAGCGCTTTCTGGGCTCGGCAGCGAAAGCCCGGCACCACCGAGACGCTGCCCGGGTGGGCGTTCTTGTCGAGCGGGCAGCAGTCGGGGCACTCCCTGGCACAATGATAGCGGTTGAAGCATTCCGCACATTCAGGAAGGGTGACATTCAGTTGGTGGCGCAACGCTTGTACCCGAAAGTGATCAATCTCAAAGCGCCCGGTATCGCGGTTCAGTGAGCCGATGTTTGCCTCCTTCTCCTTGATCTGAGCCGCCTCGGTGATTTTGAAGCAAGCGGTGGCCAGGCCACCTGGCACCAGGTTGATCACGTGACGGAACACGTGGCAATAGGGGCCGTGGATTGTACCCGGTCGGCTGCCCGAGCTTAGCAAGGGAATCCCATATCCTCGGGCGAATCGCTGCGCTTCCAGGAAGTTGGTGACGAACTCGTTGACTTGATCGGCGTCAAGTCCCGTGAAGGCGCTGGTCCTGCCGCCCACGTAGACTGGCTCGAAATGGATCTCTTCCGGTGAGAATCGCTGGCAGATGTAGTCCGCAATTTCGGCCTGTCGGTTCAGCGTCGCGCCTGTAATCGTCGTCCGCACGTGAAGCCGGCAACCCTCCTCGCGCAAAATGTAGGCGGTACGCTCCAGAACCCGTGAGGTACCTCTGCCGCCCCAGCGCGGCCTCTGGTGGTTTTGGACCTCGGCCGGCCCGTCGCAGGACAGGCCAACCAGATCAAAATGGTGCGCCAGCCAGCGGGCTTTCTCCTCAGACATAGCGCCGTTAGTGGCCACGTAGCGAAAGGGCTCGACGTCGTGGGCAGTGGCCACCGCTTCGAGACGAGACATGGCGCTGTCAACCCGCTGACGATGGAGAGTAGGCTCACCGCCGCCGTGAAACACGATGGAGAAAGGAACGCCTTTCTGACGGCAGCTTTTTGCTACGACCTCTCCAGCGGCAGCAATAGCTTCCAACTCCAGCCGGGCGACAGGTCTCGGCGAGGGATCGGTGTGGCAATATACGCAACTCAGGTTGCACTCGTTGTTCATATACAGGGTGAGACATTCCGGGCTGAAAGGTTCTTCCTGCAAACGCTTCGCCTCCGCAATCGCCAGGTCCGCCCGGCGCCACAACTCGGCTCTCCAGTCCACGGGTGAGCTTTGTCCTTCCTCAGACTCACGCACCAGGGGAGCATCGAGCGAGGCGATGGCTGTCTCAAAGCGATCTGCTTCTAACTGGGCTACCACGCACAGGCAGCCGGGGGCGTAAAACATCGCGTACTTGGCGCAGTCCTGGCGGAAAATGGGCCGCCCAGCGGCGCGCACCGGCCTGAAAGCCTCAGACGCTTCGAGCAGCGGAAAAACGGCGGACATAGCACGCGTCATCCTACTCTTCAAGCTCAAGCGGGTCTTTGGGGACACAAACCAGGTGGCTGACCAGGGACAGAAATATATCCCTGGCGCGTTCAAACCCTTTGGCCTCATCCCAGCTCATCTCCTGGGACAGGCGCTCGCCGATCTCAGCCAGGCTGTGTCGACCGTCGAACATATTGAAGACTACCATGTTCTCTTTCTCCATCGGGAAGAGCTTCAGCGTAGCCTCCGTTCTTCTGGACCGGCTGCACACGTGGCCCTGATCCATGAATATCTCATACTCCGGGTTTACGATGGGCTTTATCTGAGCCAGTTGGGAATCCGGCAGGCTGCCCAGTTCGGACAATCGGAAACCCTGCCTGCCTTTGAAGGCACCGGCAATGACGAACATCTCTTGAAGTAAGGCCGGTAGAAACTGCCGCCGGCTGCACGTGAAGGCCAGATCACGACGAGGTTGCTTCATGTTTTGCTCTCCCTATTCCCCGTAGTTTTTCGATCACAAACCGCATAGCTACAACCGTAATGATAACCAGGGCCGGACTGAGGAGCCAGATTGGCTGATTGTGGGCATATGGAGTCCACGGCGGTGGAAAGTCCTGAGATGACCCATGCAGTACTTCAAGCCCCATAAAGTCTGTCCTGTCATAAAGGATCAGTAGGGCATGGAAATAAGCCGCCAGCGACAGAAGGGGCAAGAGCCTGGCCAATGAGTGTCCTCTGATGCGATGCTCGTAGAGTTCGGCGATGAGTCCACCCCAAACTAAAGCAATGATCGTGAAGGGCAGGTAGAATACCCGTCCAGACAGAACGTAAGAAATGTGGTAATTGACGCTGTCTGGCGTTAGAAAAAGCCTGATGATGTAAGGCGTAATCAAGGCCGAGAAGGAAAGAGCCAGAACCAATCTTAACTTCCAGACTCTGTTCGGCTTGTAGAGGAAAATTGCTCCAGTCAGTAGGAGCAGCGTCATCCCCCATCGTACCGGCTCGCTGAAGCAGATGCGCAAGAAATCCACAGTTTTGGCAAAGAAAGAGAGGGGATAGGCCAACCCGAGGCTGAGGCCGAACGACAAAGCCGAGGAAGCAAAGGCCGAGATAAAGCCAGGGCTGAAGAGCCTCATGGCCTCGACCCCGTAGCGACCAAAGTCGTAAACGAGGAAATTGACCAGCATAGCAAAGATCATGGCTACTATGAAGAGCACTACTCCTCGCTGGCGTGAGACGCCTCCCTGCAGCCAGCCAAACAGGAGGTAGAGAACTGGCAGAAAGAAAAGTTCGTGGGAGCAAAAGAGCCCTGCACCGTAGCAAGCCAAGGCGATGCTCCACCAGAGATGAGGTTTATCGGTACTCTCCTGGCCGCTTTTCCAGAAAGCGATCAGTGACAGCAAGGCCAGCGACGTCCCCAGCACGTAGGAAAAGCACGAAATCCAGGTCAGCGTGCTGAGCGTGATCGGGTTGACAAAAAAGACGGTGGCGGCCACCCTGGCGGCGATCTGATTGTTAAGCAATTTCTGGCAGAGATAGTACACCAACGATGAGTTGGCAAGGTGAAAGAAGAAAATCATGGTCAGCGCCGCGATCGGGTTTGGGCCGAACAGCGCATGCAACGAAGTGAAAAAGAAACGAGGGACATGGCGGTATTGGTCAAAGACCGTCGGAGCTTCCCCTCTGAGCCAGCCAATGTCATCAGCAGCAAGTTGCAGATGGGCGTTGCGAGCAAAGAAGCTAAGGCCGAGGAGAAGTAGGAGCAGGAGAAAAATGACCCCGTTTCGCCTTTGGTCGTCTGGCGACCATGTCCCTTGCTTTTCCATTGTGTCCTCCGGATGGAGTTGCAAGACCCCTAGTCTGCATATCGTGAACGCCTGAAATGGCCTGGTGTTATGAGGAAGCTGCCCATGAGAATGGGGACCGGGAGCAAACCAGCGGCTCAACAGGGGTACCAGTAGTGCCCTCCCGGCGCAATGTAACCAACGAAAGAAGAGATATTTAACAAATATCGCTTTAACCATTGTAGCACTGTTGAATCCCATTAATTGATGGCCATCCGGCTCAACAGAGCAGGAGGCTTAATATTCGACGGCGGAAGGTTAAGAAGAGATCTGATCGAGAAAAGGTAACGGATCATTGGCAACTACCTCGAAATCTCGGGCTCTTGCCACAACTGTCTTCTTGCCAGCTCGGTAGACGACCCACGGATAAAGACGGACATATGCTCGTGGAGATATGGCACGCTCACAGGATTGGGCAGATACTCTCTTCGGAAGGTGGGATGGCCCACAATGGCCGCAAAGTAGTTCCAACTCATTATCGTTTCAAGATTCCCTTGGGCTACCACGAACTCATAATTCTCGGGAAAGACCACCAGGTCGGGCTCAAGGCCCAAGCTATACTCAGAATCGAACTTGTTGTGGCCGATCCAATCTGCTCTGCGCGCTTGCTGGTGAGCTATGTAGGGATCCGATTTCCCCAGCAGGTCAATGCTGTAACGACGGCTAAAATAAGGTACACCGCCAGCCGCGAAAACGGCCACCTTTATCTCCGGGCGAGTGAAACGCTGGATCAGCACTCCGGCTACCGTCCCCCTTTCTTCCAGGCTGTCCCTGTTGGGCCGCAGTATGTTGAGGCTATAATCTCCGACCTGGAGAGACAGCAGGAGGAAGAACGTGAAAAACAAAAGAAACTGTATCCAGGCTCTTCGATGCGTGATCTCTAAAATACTGACCAGTGCGAGAACAAGCACCACCGGTACCAGGTGCGCCAGGAAGCGAGCGTAGGGAAATATGTCTCCACCAACGACGAGGACATAACATACACTGATTACAAGTCCACCGATGAGGAGCCAGCGATGCCGATCCTGGGCTACCAAGGCCCCAAGGATGGCCAGCACCAAAACTACCCCGTAATTGCTCACAAATCGAGTGAGGTGTTGCAAGCCGAGCACGGTCCGTCCCTGGATGCCGGCGACTTTCAGGTAGTAGGTGTTGGGTAACCAAAAATTGGAGTAGCCTTCCACACGCTCACCCGGATTCCATACCAACCCATAGCCCTCCGCCAGGTTGCGAGCGTAGCGCATCGAAATCATCTGATCATCGTTTAGCCAGAAGTACCGCGTGCCATCCAGTACGATGCTGCTCTGAAACAAGGCAACAGCCGATAGCAAGGTTAGTAAGGCCAAAGCTATTAGCCGCCACTGGTAGGCAGGTCTATTGCCCAACCAGGCGAGTGCAGATGAGACGAGGAAGGGGTCTTGGGTTCCGGTATTCACATCTACAGGGCCTTTAGAGTGTCTCGAAAACGACCCATCTCCCTCTGTCTTGGAGGGACAACGGGGCGGTTCTGACGAGCCGGACGAACCGGTAATCGGGGTGTCGTCGGCGCATTTCGGGCAGGGAGTCTGGATGGAAGAAGTGAATCTCCTCCTCACCCCGGTAGGCGCAATAGCTCTGGTAGGTCTCGTCTCCAACCAGCTTCTCGTGCGGCGCTTTCACCAGGGGGGCCAGGCTCCGCCGCCGGCCGCGCAGTTGCCTGATCTTGCTTTGCAGCGAACAGTCGTTGACCGACAGGGACAAGCCTTCCTCCTGGATCTTTTTCGTCACGGCCAGCGTTAAAGCGCGGCTTTCAGGGTTGATCTGGCTGCGGTGCCCGTCCCTGGTGACGATGGACCGCCGGGGGCCGGCCATAGAGGCCGAGTTGGTGCCCGGCTCGTACATCAACTCGTGCAGGTTGAGGAACCTGGCACCCAGCCCACACCAATCCGCAAGGCAAGAAAGGAGCTTAGGCGCGTGTTCAGGGATGGCCGGGATTTCGATGGTGACGTTGGGAATGTGGCGGGCGGCTGCCGCCAGATTGTCCGTAACCGTGGGGTGGTCGTAGCCGGTGGCCGCCAGGTTGAAGCGAATCTCGTCAACGCCCAGTTCCCCCAGTTGTCGCAGCTTCTCCTCATCGGCCAGCAGACCGTTGGTGTAGACCCAGTAATACTTGTCTGGACAGCGGCTTGTAAACCAGGTGACCCAGTCGAACAGCTTGGGCGCATTCACGAAGGGCTCGCCGCCGGAGAAACTGATCCCGGTGATGTACGACCTGGCATGGTTCTCCGCGATCTGTTGAGGCGTTGAGCCGAAGACTGAACCGGCGTAATCTCTAGGGATGGCATGGGGGCTATAGCAGAACTCGCAATCGAGATTGCACTGCATTGTGGTGAAGATGCAATCCCAGCTACCATCCTTACAGGCCTGGCAGCCGGGAGAGAGTTGCCCGAGGTACAGGATCTCTCCGTCCGCCTCGACGTGAACTCCGGGAATATGTTGCCTGGCCTGGGCCACGTGCCCCTCCCAGTCCTCCCGCAGGGCATCGAGGTTAGATTTTTCCTGGTGTAGGCAGCCAACCTCTTCGTAGATCGCTTTCAAGCGCGCCGGCATTGTCTCTGTCACGACCGACATAATCGTTCACCACCCTGTAAGCTTTCAGCTATCGAATCAGCGAATCAGCGAGTCCGCGAGAAATCCATTCGCTGACATCTAGACTGGCCGCTGCCCAAAAGGTCAGTAAGGCCACCTAAGTCTCGCTCACCGGCTGATTCAAAACGTTTGCAACAGTTGCGCCGCTTGCGGATGCGCCCCCTGTCCCTGCCAGACGCCGTCACCGGCCATAATGTACCACAGCAAGATACGGGCCGTGATCTCCCGATTCATGTGGCAGCGCGGGCTTGGGGCTTGAAGGCCATCACCTATGGCGGCGAAAGAGCGGGTGTAACAATCGCCGGCACAGTGCCAGTAGCAGAAGCAATCCCGGCACCTGGCACGCTTTTCTTCCAGGTACGTCAGGAGACGACTCCGCGCCCCTTCGTCCACGACAATTTGAGAATCGACGACGTGGCCTACCGTAGACATCTCCGCCAGCGTATGGCTCTCGCTGGCAATCTCGTAACAGGACACCAGATTCCCGCCTGCGTTGACGATGAGCGCACCATAAGGCGCGGTGCAAAAGGTCTGAGCCAGCAGCCAGGGCCGGGCGCCGGAGTAGGTCAATCGCCGACCAGCCTGACTGGCGATCTCAAAGGCCTCCATGAAGGCTTCTATGAAGGCTTCGCTTTCCTCTTGGGTAGGTCTTTGATGTTGGCCCCGATGGGTGTTGAAGGCTGGCTCCGCCTGCATAGCCGGGCAACCGGTCTCCTCGCAGATGAAACGCACGTCTTCCGGCAACCGTCCTCGCCAGGGAGCCGTGGCCGTCATGCGGATGCCGTAAGAGAACCCGGCATGATCCAGTGCCTCTATGGTGCCCATCACGGCCTTAAATGAGCCCCGGCCGGAGGCAAACGGCCGCTGGCGGTCCTGGGTCTCCTGGGTCCCATCGAAGGAGATGCTGAGACTGTCCAGGTTGTGGAGGATCCACTCCCGTTGGGACGTCGGCCAGACGCCATTGCTGACCAGGGAGACGCGGCAGGGCAATTCTTTGCCTTGAGCGTAGGTTGTTGCCTCACGTAGGATTTCCCAAGCCTGGAGGGGCTCTCCGCCCCCGTGGAAGGTCAGATCGAAGTGCGGCCGGCCTAAGTCTATAGCATTCTGGCACACGTGGTCAATCACTGTCCGGAACAATTCAGGGGAGAGATCCTGGATGAGCCCCTCCCCGCCGCTGGCATAGCAGTACGTGCAACGCAGGTTGCAGCGGTTGGTCAAGAGCAACACAGCCATAGTAGGGTGGTATGAATGATTGGGTGGCATTGGTGGCGATGGATCCGGCTTTAGAAAGCCAGTACTGTTGAGATAAGTCATCACCTGCTTCGGTGTGTCGGCACCGGAGCAGGGCTCGCAACATGCTAGATGCAATGCCAAATCGGCCATAGCCTGGTTCCCTACGAATGCCAGCTGCAGCAGCGGCCGGTAGATGATGAACTTGCCCTCTATGGGAATAGCAAAGATTTCCACAGACGTTAACCTATTCAGATCTCTGGCTACCCGACAACCCAGTCAAGCTGGCCTAACAGGGATACCAATAGTGACCATCGCTGTAGCAATCGCCGACGCAACAGCAGGGATCACAAGGACAATTGTCCGGGGTGCGAGTAGGAGTAGGAGTAGGAGTAGAGTAGCTAGCACAGGGCGTAGTCGTCCTGGTAGGAGTACGTGTAGAAGTAGGGGTGCGGGTAAAAGTAGGTGTCCTGGTGGGAGTACGTGTAGAAGTAGGGGTGCGAGTCGGAGTACCAGTGGAAGTTGGAGTACCTATGACGTAGTCCTTCATTACGACGGGCAAGTAGATGAGGCAAACAGTTTCGACTTGATCCAGACAGAAACCCCACTTTGTAATTGAGGAGTCTGTGACCAACTGTACCTTAACCACCCTGCCGGGCATCGGGTTCGACCAAAGGCCTGATGGATAACTGCCCGTGATGCGCTGGTACTCTTGCCCTGCCTCATCTTTCAAGATGATTTTGTCCCAGTTTGCTTCCACCTCCAGGCGTGAGAAGTGCACGCGGGTGCTCTGGGCGTTTGTGTCCGGATTAGTCACGGTCCAGGTTTGGTTCAT
>JAHELX010000785.1 GCA_024643945.1 Anaerolineales bacterium | reverse complement strand
TGCGGCGAGATGGGTTATCCCGGCGATGAGTGGATGCTGATCGCCTACAACTGGGGACCCGAAAACCTGCGCCAATTCATTGAAGACGGGGGAAGTTGGGCGCAGGTGCCGCTGGAGACACGCCAATATGCCCTGGACATCTTGCAAGGCAGCGAGGGGGAGGCCATGAACCATCTGACGGATTTTACCGTCCTTCCAGGGGATTAGTAGGTGCACCCCCACAGGGGGGTTACACCTGAAAGGATATCTAACTATGAGCGGAGACCATATTATCGTTACCGAACCCAACGGCGTGCGGCGCAGTATGCCCATCACCTACCGGGGCTTGAGCATCGGGCGTGGGGATG
The DNA here is from genome assembly GCA_024643945.1 of Anaerolineales bacterium. The sequence goes on along the minus strand of JAHELX010000785.1, from coordinate 2,791 downwards.
ACAACGACCTGGTGATCAGCTATGCCGCAATTTCCCGCAATCACGCCCAGGTCATGCTCGATCGCGGTCGCTATTATGTGGCCGACCTGAACAGCGCCAATGGCACCTTCCTGGGTCGCACCCGGCTGGAGCCGAACAAGCCGGTCCCCTGGGCGCCCGGCCAATCGTTGCGCGTCGGCGACGTTGAAATCCAGTTGGAGCAGACGGAAACTGCGGACTCCAAATCGGAGACATACCATGGTGCCTGGCTCTCAGAGGAAGCGACGAAAGGACCTGGCACAAAACAGAGCCGGGCCGGCGTGTGGCTTCTCATTGCCCTGGTGGCCTTTGGCCTCCTGGTGATTCTGGGCACCGCCGCTTACTTTCTCCTTGTGTGAGCCACAGCAGAGTGGGGCAGACTTTCCAGTCTGCCCAGGTGGGCTAGCCTATAGGTCCCCTCTGGGGAAAAGTCTGCCCCACTCTAGTCTTCAGACAGGGGCCAGGGCAGACTGGCCCATAGGTCCCCTCTGGGGAAAAGTCTGCCCCACAACCAGGGTCTGGACTCCAATTTCCACCCTCCCCAACTCATTCGGAGGCCTGTTTACCATTGCTTAATCAGTCCCACCCTTTTCCATCGAGCTTCCTGAGCATCATCCTTCTCCTGCTGCTCAGCGCCTGCGTTTCAGCCCGGGCAGACATGCTGCCCACGCCAAAGGCCACAGCCGTTGTCGAGGCCAGCCCCACGCCGGCGCCTGTGACACGCCCCTCGGCGACGCCCGAATCGGCCTGCCTGCTGCCCGACCTGGTCCCAGGGCAACACATCTCGGCCAGCGGCAGCTACACCCAAACCGAGACGCAGGCCGCCGGCCCCATGCGGTGTCGCATCCAGCGCGATTCCTGCGCCTACCACTACCTGGTGGGCAACCTGGACCCCAGCATCACCTTCAAACGCGAGGAGGACCCGCCCTACGACCGGGAAGACATCCTGATGCACCCCGACATGATCTTGCCCCTCTACCGCCTGAATGAGCTGGTGCAGGCCGAGTGGGGGGGCGCCGTTCAATTGCGCATCACCGACGCTTACGACTCGCTGCTGGAGCACGACCTGGCCCAGCGCGACGCGAGCCGCAAATATTCTCTGCATTTTGAGGGACGTTCCATCGATCTGACCACCTGGCCCATCCAACCCGCCGACTACGGCCGCCTGTGCGCGCTGGCCCACTGCGCCGGCTTCGATTGGGTTCACCACGAAGGAGATCACTGCCACGCCTCCATCAACGCCGAAAGCCTCTGCACCCGCTGCAGCGATGATGATTCTTGAATGGGACGCGGACACCCTGGACTGGCCATCAAGGGCAGGCTTGCACCGCAAGCGGCGCGGGGAGTGTAGGTGTCAACGCGGATTAACGCGGATAAAATTTTAACAATCTGCGTTAATCTGCGTTAATCTGCGTCCTATATAAATTCATCAGGACTCGGTCAGGGAAAAAAGGCCCAGTGCGTAGGTTGAATCTCGGCCCGAATTATGGTAAAATGGGAGTAACAGCTTACCAGTTTTACGCATGTTTGCGGAATTGGAGCGGCTATGGACGCGAAACTGTTTCGCCTGCTGGTGATTGCGGTTGCCCTGGTTGCCTTATCCGGGCTGGCGCTGTCTTTGGGTGGAACCCCACCCAGCTACGCCGGCGGCCCGGAGGGTACACCCACCTGCGAGTGCGTCGGCGGCGTGAGCGCCACACCGGTGGCCGACACCTCCTCCATCGTGGGTTACGTGTATGACTACACCTCCGGTGCCCCCCAAGGGACCAAAGGCATCGGGGTCACGCTCACCGGTTGTAGCTGGACCGCCACCTGGGGCACCGACGACAACGGCTACTTTTACTTCGATAACCTGGGCCAGGGAGGCGCCCATGTCAATCTGCAACTGCCTCCAAATGGCCACGCCATCAACCCCAACGTGCTGGTACGGACCAGCGGTATGACCGATACCTACAGCGTGTATATGGGCTTCTACCGGGGAGAGACGGCGCCTGCCGGCCCCTTCAAGACCCCGGACGGTATTCTGCTGAGCGGCATGAGCGAACCGGGCGGCACCTTGCCCCCCGACACTTCCTACTATGGGGTCCAACTGCCCGGGGTAGGCGGCACGTTTCCCGACTCCTACCTGGTCATCGGCCTGTCGGCGCTGCTGCTCCTGTTGTTGCCAGTAGCCGGCCTGGCCAGACTGGCCAGGGGACGCCTCCAGCCCTAAGATTTCTATCACGAATGCCTGCACCTGCCATGTGCCGGCATTTGTGCTCAAAACTTCGGGTATGGTTCACATCTTGCCAGAGATTGGTTTACACACAAACTGACCCGCAGGGCTATCGGTTTGTAGCCCTACGGGTTTGACCAACGACGAACCCGCAGGTCCCCCGAATGGGGGAAGACGAATGACGAGAATTTGCCTTGGTCGTTCGTCTTCCCTTACAGGGTCCCGTGGGATCGTCCTTCGTCCCGCCTACGCGCGGCTTCGTCGCGTGAAAAAGTGTCAACCAGATCATGAACCATTCCAAACTTCGTTACCCTACACAAGACTCCTCTGCGGCAAAGGCTCCCATGTCATTTCGAGCGCAAGCGAGAAATCCCTATGGACTCACATAAAAAGGCCGGATCGCTGGACGATAATTCTTCTTCAGCATAGGCTCCCATGTCATTTCGAGCGCAAGCGAGAAATCACTATGGACTCACACAAAAAGGCCGGATCGCTGGACGATATTTCTTCTAGCTGAGCCAAGACGTATGACGCGAATGCTGGCCCTTTTGCTGGTCG
>JAHELX010000784.1 GCA_024643945.1 Anaerolineales bacterium | reverse complement strand
CAAGGTCCGGGCACTGCTGGCTTATCTGGCCGTCGACGTGAACCGGCCGCATCGTCGTGATACCCTGGCCGGACTACTGTGGCCTGATCGGACTGATCGGGCCGCCCTCAGCAACCTGCGCTATGCCCTCTCCAATCTGCGTGGGACTATCGGCGACCGCACGGCGGCGCCACCATTCTTGCTGATCACCCGGGACACGCTCCAATTCAATATGGCCAGCGACCACTGGCTCGACGTCAAGGCCTTTGGGGATTTACTGGCCGAGGACAAGACCGAAGCGTCTGGCCCCCTGGCCGCCAGCCAATCCGTGATTGACCGGTTGGGGCAGGCCGTGGCTCTGTACCGGGGCAGTTTCCTGGAGGGATTTTCCGTCAGGGACAGTTCCGCCTTCGAAGAATGGCTGCTGTTCAAACGGGAGCAAATCGGTCTGCAGATGTTGACTGCCCTCCATCGCCTGGCAGCCCTGCACGAGAGATGCGGCGAGTACGAGCAGGCACAGACCTACGCCCGGCAGCAACTCGAACTGGAGCCATGGCAGGAGGAGGCCTACCAGCAGTTGATGCGTCTGCTGGCGCTCAGCGGCCAGCGCAGCGCCGCCCTGGCTCAGTATGCCACTTGCCGTCGCCTGCTGACCAAGGAGCTGGGCGTTGAGCCAGCGCGAGAGACAACCGCGCTGTATGAAAGCATCCGCGATGGGACGTTGGGCAGGGGAGTGGAGACGCAGAGGCGCAGAGGCGAGTTTTTCTTCCCTGCCCCCCTGCGTCCCAGCGCTTTGGCTCCCCCGTCTCCTGGCCCCGCTGCGCCTTTTGTCGCACGGGAGCGCGAGTTGGCGAAATTAGATCAGTTTCTGGAAATGGTGCTTGCCGGCCAGGGCCGGGCGATTTTCGTTACTGGAGATGCAGGCAGTGGCAAGACGGCGTTGGTGGCTGAATTCGCCCGGCGTGCTATGAAAGCACACGGCGATGTCGTTGTTGCCTTCGGGAACTGCAACGCGCATAGCGGTATCGGCGACCCGTACCTGCCCTTCCGGGAGATCATGCAGTTGCTGACGGGGGATGTAGAAGCCAAGCGAGCCGGTGGCGCCATCACGCGCGAACACGCCCGCCGCCTATGGGCGCTGTTGCCGAAGGCGATGCAGGTGCTGGGAGAAGCCGGCCCGGACCTGGTAGACCTGCTCGTGCCCGGCGCAGCCCTGACCATACGCGCCGAGGCTTTTGCACCCGGGGGAGCGGACTGGCGAACTCGACTGCAAGAACTGGTGAAACACAAAGCAGCCTCCGAACACCCAGCCACCTTGCCGCAGACGGGTCTGTTCGAACAGGTCACCCGGGTATTGCAGGCCCTGGCGCGACGGCAGGCATTAATCCTCGTGCTGGACGATTTGCAGTGGGCAGACGCCGGTTCCATCAGCCTGCTCTTTCACCTGGGGCGGCGACTGGCGGGCAGCCGGATTCTGATCATCGGCGCCTACCGGCCGGATGACGTGGCCCTGGGACGGGATAGGGAATGCCATCCTCTGGAGCCCATCATCAACGAATTCCGGCGCGACTTTGGGGACATTCAGGTAGATCTGGCCCAATCCGAGGGCCGGCAGTTTGTGGATGCTTTTCTGGACACTGAGCCGAATCGCCTGAGTGCTACATTCCGTGAGACGCTTTACCGGCACACCGGTGGGAATCCGCTGTTCACGATCGAATTGGTGCGGGGCTTGCAAGAGCGAGGGGACCTGGTGCAGGATGAAGCAGGCCGGTGGGTAGAGAGGCCGTCGTCCCAACCCGTCCTGCCCCAATACCGGACCGGAATGGGGGGAGATCTGGATTGGGAACGGCTGCCAGCGCGGGTAGAGGCGGTGATCGCCGAGTGCATCAACCGCTTGCCACCCGAGTGGCAAGTGACGCTGGCGGTCGCCAGCGTGGAGGGCGAGGAATTTACGGCGGAAGTGGTAGCCCGAGTGCAGGCTGGCGACGAGAGGGAGATTGTCCGGTGCTTGAGCGGTGCGCTGAGCAAACAGCATCGCCTGGTGCGCGCCCAAAGCCTGCAGCGGCTGGGTGAGCAACGCCTGTCGCGCTACCGCTTTCGACATTACCTGTTTCAGAAGTATCTGTACCACAGCCTGGACGAGGTGGAGCGGGCATACCTGCATCAGGCGGTGGGGAATGCCCTGGAGGCCTTGTACGAGGAGAATGGGGCCGAGATGGCAGCTATCGCCCCTCAGTTAGCCCGGCACTTCGAGGCGGCGGGGCTGGCGGAAAAGGCCGTGGCCTACCTGCTTCAGGCGGGAAAGCGGGCGTTCCTACTCGCCGCCAACCAGGAAGCCATTGCACTCTTCAAGCGGGGGCTGGCATTGCTTGAGACTCTGCCGGAGTCGCCTGAGCACACCCGGGATGAACTCAATCTGCAACTCGCCCTGAGTGCTCCCCTGCTGGCCACACGGGGCTGGGGAGCTCCAGAGCGAGCGCATACCCTCGCCCGGGCCTATGAGCTATGCCAGGGGAGGAATGGGACAACCCAGTCTCTCCAGGCACTGTTCTTACAGGCAGACTATTGTAGGGCGAAGGGGGAGCACCAGAAGTCTCTCGCTTTGGGGCAACAGCTCTTCAGCCTGGCTCAGCGCACTCAGGATCCACTGCAAGTCGCGTTGGCGCATTGGACCCTGGGTGCCAGCCGGTTCTTTCTGGGGGAACTCACCCAGGCGCGAGATCACCTGGAGCAGGCGATCGCTTTTTACGATCCCCAACAGCACTGGCCCCTGACATTTCTCACCGGCGTAGACATGGGTGTCACCTGTCTGGCCTGGGCAGCCTGGGTGCTGTGGGTTTTGGGTTATCCAGATCAGGCCCTGAAGCGCAGCCGGGAGGCGCTGGTGCTGGCGCAAGAGCTGGACCACCCTCTGACTCTGGGTTTTGCTCTGGCGGTTGGCGGCTCAAGTTTCCATCTACTCCGCCGCGAAAGCCAGGCGGCTCAAGAGTGGGCAGAGGACCTGATGCGCCTCGCGACTCAGAAGGACCTGGCGTTATTCCAGGCATGGGGGGCAATTCTCCTGGGCCGCGGGCAGGTTGAACAGGGGCGAGTCGAGGAGGGGCTGGCGCACATGCACCAGGGCCTGGCTGCCTGGCAGGCTAGCGGCACCCAGGCCGGCC
>JAHELX010000002.1:39919-45047 GCA_024643945.1 Anaerolineales bacterium | reverse complement strand
TCATCTGGGATTTCGCCGGCCAGCCCATTCCCGACGATATCCTGGCAGACCTCTGTCGTTTGCAACAGGGTCTCAACCAGCCATCAAGCCCGATTATGAGTGAACTGGCTCCTTTGATCACAGAGCGTGAAATCGAGATGTTCCGAAATCGCCTGGATCGGATCATCAATGCCGAGGCTTTCCCTCTGCCAGGCGCGGGACGCAATGTACCTTATCCACCCATCTAATGCGTAAAACGTGAAACGTAAAACGTGAGGTCAGTGGTGGTTCACCTTACGTTTCACGTTTTACGCCTTACGTTTCACGTTTTACGCTTTCCGAAGTAAAATACGCGCAAGTAAGTGCAAGGCCAGCAGGAGAGATCATGCTCACAATTGACCAGGCCCGCGCGTTATATGATGGCGGAGCCGATTCCACCCATGACTTTGACCACGTGCTGCGCGTGTACCGCCTGGCCGAGCGCATCGGCCGGGCCGAAGGAGCCGACATGGAGGTGCTGCGGACGGCCACCCTCCTACACGATATCGCCCGCCCTGACCAGGACGCAGGTCGTATCCCAGAACACGCCGCCGAAGGCGCCCGCCGTGCGCGTCAGATATTGGCTGGCCAGTCACCCGAGTTCATCGAGGCGGTGGCTCACGCCATCGAGGCCCACCGCTTCCGGGTGGACCGGCCGCCTCAAACGTTGGAGGCCAAGATCCTGTACGATGCCGACAAACTCGACGCGATTGGCGCAGTGGGTATCGCCCGCGCCTTTGCCTACGGCGCGCATCGAGGCCGGCGCCTATGGGCCCCTCCTGACGCCGATGGACACACGGCGATGAAGGAGTTTACCGTCAAGCTCAGCAAGGTTAAGAGCACTCTATTCACCAGAACCGCCCACGCGATCGCCGAGGAACGCCATGCCTTTATGATCGAGTTCTTCGAGCGTATGGCCTCTGAGGTGGCTGGGGACAGGTAGCGGGTAGCAAAGTGACTGAAACCTTCAGCGCCGAGCCAACCCTGGATGATGTGCGCCGCGCGTTGTCACGCCCGCTGCCAGGCCTTGATGCGCAGATCAAGATGGCCCCTCAGCCACGCCCTGGCCGGAACCCCAATTTCGCTATGCCACCTGACTGTCGGGAAGGCGGCGTCCTTATTTTACTGTACCCGCGCGCCGGCCAGCTCCACTTTGTACTGACCCGCCGCACCGAGACGCTTCGTTCGCACAAGGGACAAATTGCACTGCCAGGTGGTGCGCGGGAAGATGGCGAAGCCCTGGTTCAGACGGCGCTGCGGGAGACCCGTGAAGAGCTAGGCGTTCCTCCTGAAGGCACCGAGGTAATCGGGCGGCTATCGGCGCTTTACACACCCCCCAGCAACTATTGCATCCATCCTTTCGTCGCATATCGGCCCATCGCGCCGACTTTTCGCCGCGACCCGGTCGAGGTGGCCGAGGTGTTGGAGGTGTCCCTGGCTTTGCTGCTGAACCCATCTACCTGGAAAGTGGAGTTCTGGTCAGATCCCCGTTTCGAGTCCCCTCGCCGCGTCCCGTTCTTCGACATCCACGGACAGGTCGTGTGGGGCGCAACGGCGATGATCCTGAGCGAATTTGTTACTTTGTTGGAAGACGAACGAGATCAATGAGAGGCCAGAGATGGCCGATTGGAGACAAAAGCTAGAGTGGAGAGGGGAGGGCAGGTAAGATGCCTGAATTGCGCCAGAATATCGCGACCAAAGAGTGGGTCATCATCTCCACCGAACGGGCCAAGCGCCCTGAAGAATTTGTACAACCTCCTCGGCCTTTAACCCAGGACCAGCCTGAATGGGAAGCTGATTGCCCCTTCTGCCCTGGTAACGAAGAGCTCGACCTGGAAGTGATGCGTATCCCGGAACATGGCCCCTGGCAACTACGGGTGGTGCGCAACAAATACCCGGCCTTGCAACGCCAAGGAGAGCGGATGCGCACCTTCGATGGCGTGCACCGGCAGATTTCCGGCGTGGGGTACCACGAAGTGTTGATAGAGACACCACACCATAATACGTGTCCTGCTCTGGAATCACCCGCCGAAGTTGCCCTGATGCTGGAAACCTTCAAAATTCGGGGCAGCGAGATCGCCCGGGACCCGCGCATTGAGCAAATCATCTTTTTCGAGAATCACGGAGAGCACGCCGGTACTTCGTTGGCGCACCCCCATACCCAGCTTATCGGCCTGCCCATTGTGCCCTATAGTATCCGCGCCCGCACCGAGGAGGCTCGCCGCTATTTTGATGATACGGGGCGTTGCGTCTTGTGTCACATGCTGGCCGACGAGTTGAAGGACGGCCGCCGCCTGGTGGCCAAGAGCGAGCACTTTGTAGCCTTTATTCCGTATGCCGCCCTATCCCCCTTTCACACGTGGATTCTACCCCGCCGTCACGGATCGGGTTTTCTGAACGTCACCACCCACGAAGTGGCCGACCTGGGGCAATTATTGCACCATGTGCTGCACAAACTTTATATGGGCTTGAGAGACCCGGACTACAATTACGTGATTCGCTCTGCTCCCCTGCGCGACCCTGGCACTGAATATCTCCACTGGTACGTCACCATCATCCCCCGCGTCACCCACTCGGCCGGCTTTGAGCTAGGCAGCGGTATGTTCATTAATACTGGCCTGCCCGAGACCAGTGCCGCCTTTTTGCGTGCAGTGGAATATGGAGTAAAGGCGTTCGACCAAATCTCTTTCCCAAACGCAGATAAGCTTACTGGTTGAAGATGAGGCAGCCTATCGCAAAATGGACTGGGGTCTGGCTCGGCAGGTTACGAGTGGGTCATTGGCTATCAGGTACGCTGCCTAAGCTAAGTCCCGAGTGACGCTAACCTGCGTATGGATATCCCGCCTGGTCAACTCGGCAAAGAAGGGCTCTGGCTCGATGGCCGCCTCGGATGGGAAAACGCCGGCCTGGGGAATGCGTCCGGCTGCCAGCCAGTGGGCGGTGATGGCCGGCGCTACGCCGGTGGGCCGGGAGCCGATGGCAGTCAACGTCCCCAAGCGGTATGTCACCTGCTTGCCGTTTTGCGTTCCCGTCACCTCGGTAACAATTTCCTTTTTCCAATGGGTGACGTCGGCTGCTTCGGCGATGAAGGCGTCGAGGGGGGGCGTGTAGAGGGCCATCAACTTCACCAATAGGTCACGCGGTTTTACCGATACCCCCTTCACTTCCACCGGTTCGGTGCCGGCAAAGCCCACGTCGGCGAAGAGCTTGATTTTGCGCAATGCATCTTCAGAAAGGCCCCAGTAGTTAATCTTGAAGAAACACTCTCGCACTCCCTTCTGGGCGTACGTCACCGGCAGTGTAGCCACTTCGGAATGCAGCGAAAGGTGCGTCTTCAGCAGACCAATTGGCGGCTGAAACCAGTATTCCTCCACCTCCGATAGCGGCTCGCAGGCGACGAATTCCCCATCACGGAAGACCATAGGCGGCATGGTCAACTCATCGATGATGGTGGGGATGGCATAGCCGAAGAAGATGTCGTCGCCCGGTGGGGGCTTGATGCCATCGTAGATGCGGATGGTGTCGATGGTGTCCAATCGCTCCGCGGCGTAGCGCGTCTGCACGTTAGGGATGCCTGGCGCGCTGCCCATACCGAGCACAGCGGTGATGCCGGCTGCCTGGAACTGCTCGTGGAGTTCCAATTGTTTGCGGGTGGTGTGAAAAAGGCCGCCCAGGTCGACGTAATGAACCCCCGCCTCCAGGCAGGCCTGCATCACCGACAGGTTGAAGTAGTAGACGGTGGCGTTAAGCATGCTGTCGGCCCCAGCCAGAAGTGAGACCAGCGACGACTTATCGGTGGCGTTGGCCGGCTGCACACTGACTTTAGGGCTGTCCAGGATGGCGGCTACCTGCCGGGCCAGATCCAGGTCCAGATCGGCGATGACCACCTGATCCACCTCGGGGTTGAGGGCCAGGTCACGCACCGCGATGCGGCCCATCAAACCGGCACCACCCAGTACGACGATCTTCATTGTAGTCCTCCTTTGTGTTGTAATCTTCTTCCCGCCTCCTCCAGCGTTTCCACCCGCTTGGGAAAGGCGAAGCGCACTAATTTCCGCCCTAACGCCGGGTCGTGATAAAAGCTACTCCCTGGCACCACCGCCACCTTCCTCTCAATGGTCAACCAGCGAGCAAAGGCCACGTCATCACCCTGCCCTCCTTGAAGACCACGGGGATACCCCGCCAGGTCGGGCTGAACTTCGGAGAAGTCGGCCATCACATAGTAAGCCCCCTCCGGCGGCGCAGCGCGAAAGCCGCTATCCTCCAGGATAGCCATCATCCTATCCCGGCGGGCAGTGTAAGCCTGGGCCAGTTCCGCGTAGTAGGCGTCAGGCAAGCCCAGGGCGACGGCCGACGCCTCTTGCAATGGCGTCGGCGCGCAGATAGTGAGAAAGTCATGCACGGTGCGCACCGCATTCGATAGCGCCGGTGGCGCGATCACCCAACCCACTCGCCAGCCAGTGGCGGCGTAGGTTTTGCTCAGCCCGCTTGTGGTGATGGTCCGCTCTGCCATTCCGGGCAGAGTAGCCAGGGGAACGTGCTCCCGCCCGTCGTAAAGAATGTGCTCGTAAATTTCGTCGGTGATGGCGATGGTGTCGTATTCAATACACAACTTGGCGATGAGGCCCAATTCTTCGCGGGTGAAGACACGCCCGGTGGGGTTATGGGGAGTGTTAATAATGATCGCCCTGGGGCGCTGGGCAAATGCGGCGCGCAGTCGGGCTTCGTCCAGCACGAAGTCGGGCGACGAAAGAGGGACCCAGATTGGCTTGCCTCCAGCGAAGAGGACGCCGGCCAGGTAGTTCTCATGAGCTGGCTCCAGGATGACCACCCGGTCACCAGGATCCACCACGCCCAACAAAGCAGCGACAATGGCCTCCGTAACGCCGCAGGTGATGGTCACATCGGTCTCCGGGTCCACCGCCATACCGTACCAGCGATCATACTTGTCGGCCAGCGCCGCCCGCAACCGGGCGGATCCCCAGGTGACGGCGTATTGGTTGTAGCCACTCCGCAGTGCCTCGGCGGCCGCGGTCACTACCTGCGGCGGCGGGTCAAAGTCGGGGAAGCCCTGCGAAAGGTTGAGAGCATCGTGTTTTTCAGCCAGCCG
>JAHELX010000002.1:3358-39819 GCA_024643945.1 Anaerolineales bacterium | reverse complement strand
CAACCGTACCTCGTCCGGGCCCGAGAGGAGCTACGAGCTGTTGAAGTAAACATTCGTGAAGAACTTTACGCGGTAGCCATTAGTCGTTGCTACTATGCGATGTTTTATGCTGTCAGTGGTTTGTTGGCTAGTATTGGCATTGCACGCAGCAAACATTCAGGGGTCATCTCTGCCTTCCGTGAGCGCTTTATTAAGACTGGCCTGATCGAGGCTGAATTTGGCGACATTTTGGGAGTCGGTTTCGACGCCCGCCAGGAGAGCGACTACGAATTAGTCCCTCTTGTCAATCGTGAGTTGGCCCTGAAGCGACTGCATGAGGCACAACGGTTTGTGGATCGGGTAGAGAATTATCTGAAAAGCACAGGCACGCAATGAAGGACGTTTTGCTTCAAGGACTTGATCTATCGGCCAGTGAACGATTAGCTCTGACGCAATTATTGGAGAGGCTGAAGCGTGACCATGGCCGCACTATTCTCCTGGTTGTGCTTTATGGTTCCATTGCCCGGGATGAGCGAGAGCCAGACTCCGATGTAGACCTGCTAATTATCACTCGCCACGATGATTGGCGAGAGCATGAACCGATTCGCTTCTTGGCTGCCCGTTTGTCGAATGAGTACGATGTTTTCCTGTCAGTGAGCGTAATGAGCCTGGCCCACCTCAACAAACTACGAAGCTTGCAACCTTTGCTTTACCAAAATATATGTCAAGACGGCATAGAGTTGCTGCGCATCGGCGATGGACCAGGCCTGGTTAAGCGACGACCACTACCTGCTTCATCATCGGGCGCATGACTGGATGATTCCATGTATTCTCCCCTTGTATAGATATTCTCATTTTTGGTTAGCTATCACTCCCGCCCCAAAAGCCGATCGAGAAGTTGTAGCACGAACCGTTCAATCGCCTCCTGCCAACGCCAAAAAGCGACGGCGATGGGAACCATCAGCAGGATAATGACTATCCATTGGCGAGCGTTCAGCTCAGACGCATGCGCACCCAGCCAGTTGGGGATGAAAACGCCGGGCAGGCGGCCGAGCAGGACCAGCAGCAACAACTCACCCAGCGGCAGCGGCGACAGCCCGGCCACAAAGCAGGCGGCGTCGTCGGGGAGAAAGGGGAAGAGGAAGATGAGAAAGAAGACCGTCGGCCCGCGCCGCTTTGCCAATCCGTCCAGGCGGTCCAACCACTCAGAGGAGACCCAGCGCTGGATCAGCGGCCGGCCAAAACGCCGGGCCAGCCACATAGCAGTTCCGGAGCCGATCAACGTGCCGGTCATGTTGATCAGGGTGCCAAGCCACGGGCCGTATACATAGCCTCCGACCAGCCCCAGCACTTGGCCTGGTATCGGCGCCAGCAACACCTGAGCTACCTGCAAGCCAATCAACGCCAGCGCCCCCCAGGGACCCCAGCCGATCACCAGAGCTCGCAAGCGACCGGGATCAAAAAACGCCACGAACGGGGGAGCAAATAGGGAGACGTGACTGTAAACCTCTACAGCTAACGCAATCAACACCAGTAAAGTCAGGCCCAGCAGCACTGGCCTTTTCCATGCTCCCTGGCAATGAGTAGGCTCCTCGTCCATCAGCGTACCACGCTCGAGTCTTGAGCTCTTAAGTGTCAGCTTTTAGCTGGTGGCTGGTTGCTGACTGCTAAACGTTCACCCTGCCGAAACTGGGTGTTGTATAAATCAGCGTACAGTCCGCCCCTGGCCAGCAACTCGGCGTGGGTGCCCTGCTCCACCAGACCTCCCTGGTCCATCACCAGAATTACGTCGGCGGCCAGGATGGTGCTCAGCCGGTGGGCGATGACCAGGCTGGTACGACCTTGCATCACCCGCTCCAGGGCGGCCTGGATGAGTGCCTCGCTCTGCGAATCAAGGGACGAGGTGGCTTCATCCAGTACCAGGATGCGCGGGTCTTTAAGAATGACGCGGGCAATAGCTACCCGCTGCTTCTCGCCACCACTCAACCGATAGCCTCGCTCGCCAGCCCCCGTCTCATAGCCATCAGGTAGGCTGGCAATAAAGTCGTGGATATTGGCGGCGCGGCAGGCGGCTTCGATCTCAGCTTGCGTGGCATCTGGTTTCGCATAGAGCAGATTGGCACGCAGCGTGTCGTGAAAGAGAAAGGTTTCTTGAGTGACCATGCCAATCTGCTGTGTCAGCGAGGCCATCGTTACCTGGTGCAGATCGTGCCCGTCGAGCCTGATGCATCCTTCGGTAGGGTCGTAGAGTCGGGGAAGCAGGTAGGTGATGGTTGTTTTGCCTGCTCCACTGGGTCCGACCAGCGCCGCCAGTTGTCCCGGCTTGATTTCGAAGCTTACATGGCGCACCGCCCAACGACGATCAGCGGCGCGAGTCACCGAGAAGAGACTTCGATCATCTTTGGAGGGACTGCCGTCTTGTCCGTCGTGCCCGTTCTCAGAAACTGATTTGGCAATAGTCACGCCGGGCAAAAAGGCTCCGACCTCGTCGGCGGCCAGGTAGCTGAAGGAGACATCCTTAAACTGGACATGTCCCCTCGCCTGGTCAAGGACGACCGCACCAGACGCGTCCTCAATTTCCACTGGCAAATCCAGCACTTCAAACACGCGTTCGAAGCTGACCAGCGACTGGGCGAACTCGACGCGGGCATTAGTCAGCGAGGCCATCGGTCCGTAAAGCTGAGCCAGGTAGCTGGTGAAGGCGACGATGTTACCGATGGTGAAAACGCCTCTAATGACCAGATGTCCCCCTGCCCAAAAGACCAGCGCTGTACCAATGGCACCGGCCAGGCTCAAGCTGAAGAAGAACCAGCGCCCGACCACGGCCCTGCGGATGCCAACGTCGCGCACATCGTCGCTGCGCTGGGTGAATTTGCCCACTTCATCCGGCTGGCGGCCGAAGAGTTTGGTTAACAGCGCCCCACTCACATTGAGTGTCTCGTTCATCATTGCGTTCATCTCGGCGTTTTTCTCCAATGCCTGACGCACAATCCGACGCAGCGCACGCCCCACCCGCCGGGCCGGCAGAACGAAGAGAGGAAAGATGAAGATGCTTAAAAGGGTCAACCGCCATTCCAATGAGATCATGATTGCCAGGGTAGTCGCCAGGGTGACGATGTTGGTGATAATGTCAATAAAGGTACCGGTCACGGCGCTTTGGGCGCCGACCACATCGTTGTTCAGGCGGCTCATGAGCTCGCCGGTTTTAGTGTGAGTGAAGAAGCGCAGGCTCATACGTTGCATGTGAGCATAGAGCGCCTGGCGCAGGTCAGCAATTATCCCCTCGCCGATACGCGCGCTAAGGTAGCGTTGACCAGCCCCAATTAACCCGCTGAGCACAGGGACGGCGACCATCCCCAAAGCCAACCGATTGAGAAGGGCTATATCTTTCGTCGGAAGCGCCTTATCAATCAAGGCCCGGATAAGCAGCGGTGGGATAAGACCCAGCAAAGAGACAATCAAAATCGCGACCAGCATGATCATCGCCTGTACCCAATAAGGCCGTGCTATCTGTATCACCCGTAGCAACAGCTCACGGCTGACCTGCGGCCGATCTTTTTTCTCATCGTATCGAATATAGGACCACCAACTACCACCATGAAACATCACAATCCTCCACTAAAAAACTACTATGTCGAAGGTGCTATCTTGCGCTTGCCACTCCAAGCTTCGATTTCTACAGCAAAAACGGCTGTTTTAGCCAGCTCCTCCGGAGCGATAGGCCGATAGTCAACCCCTGGCTTTACGTCGGGGAAGTATTTGTCGAGAAGACCCTGAAGTGCTCGCTCCTTTTCGGCAGAGTCTTCCAATAGATGCGCTCGACCGAAAACTACGACCCCCGTGTACTCAACGCTGAAGGCCAGAGCGGTTTTAGCTGGCAACCACCGGCCGCGCCAATCCACCTCCAGGCAAATGCGAGGATTTTGTCGTACGTTCGTTATGGTGCGACCCTCGTCGGCCGTGTGAAAGAAGATGCGCTCGCCGTCGTACCAAAAGGTGTTGGCGCTGATGAAAGGCTGGTGGTTCACCGAGGTAGCGATGCGACAGATGTCGGCCCGGCGCAATAGGTCCGCGATCTCAGCATCGTCGGTAATGGCACGATCCGCGCGGCGCATAGCAATCAATTCATCCGGCGCAAAGGGTTGAGACATGACATCCTCCAATTTAGAGCCACTGGCAGACAACATTATACAGGTCAATAAGCCAACAAGTCAATGAACCTCTCAAATGGGTCTGTCCCAAGTTTTAGGAAACCCTCCCGGAGCAAAGCCCCCCCACGGGGCAGGCTGCTTCTTTCAGGCACAATCGGCCTGCAAAAGGTTCTACTTGCTCTCATAAATAGCCTGCCCCGTGGGGGGGCTTTGCTCCGGGAGGGTAAAGTGCAAAAACTCGCCTAATTTTTGGGACAGACCCCTCTCAAATTCCGAAGTTGACAAATTTGCGATTCCGGTGTATACTGGCGTGTGAAAATGTACACAAGTTGAGTCATGGCATTGACTGGCTGGCAGACTCCCCCCCAGCTTGCCAGTCGGTCTTTCTGCCTCCTTGTTAGAGAAGGGTGTCGGTTCCCCCCACCGACACCCTTCTGCTTTTGACAGTGGGGCAGCCTTTTCCCCAAAGGGGACCTATGGGCCAGGCTGCCCGGGCAGGCCCCACGACTTCTCAGACAATCTCTTAGCAGATATTTCCTCACATCGCGTCAGGTGCGGAGACCCCCATGAGGCGGAGAGTGTTAGCCAAGACGGTTTTGGCAGCCAACACCAACTTGAGGCGAGCTTTGCTCAACTCGGCCTGGGTCGGGTCGTCGGAGACGACGCGGCACTCCTTATAGAAGGAATGGAAAGCCGATGCCAGCTTTTGCGCGTAGTGGGTGAGGTGATGCGGGCTCAGCGTCTCGGCACAAAGAGCGACGATTTCGGACAGTTGGATCATTTCCCGGATGAGAGCCTGTTCAGCGGGATGAGTCAGCAAGCTCACGTCACCTCCTTCCAGTGACGCGCCCCGCTCTTGAGCATAGCGAAAAATGCTGGCAATGCGGGCGTGGCCGTACTGCACGTAATAGACCGGGTTTTCGCTGGATTGCTGGACGGCCAACGTCAGGTCAAGCTCCATCTGGCTATCGGCGGAGCGGGTGAGGAGCATAAAGCGGGTGGCATCGGCGCCAATCTCCTCGACCACCTCGCGCAGCGTGATGATCTCGCCAGCGCGCTTGCCCATACGCACCAACTCACCCCCCCGTTTGAGGGTAACAAGCTGGTAGAGGATGAAGGTCACCCGATCGGGGTCCAGGCCCAGCGCTCGAGTGACAATTTTCATACGTGGCACATGACCTTGATGGTCAGCGCCCCACACGTAGATAGCCCAGTCGAAGCCCCGCGTGACGAGCTTATCCCACACGTAAGCGATGTCGGAGGCGAAGTAAGTTGGCCGGCCATCGGAACGGACGACGACGTTGTCCTTGTCCTCTAGATTCTTTCCCCGCTGATCTTCCTCCTCTATATCCCCCTTTGTCTCACTATGCTGGTGGCTCTCCGAGTCACCTTTGAACCAGATAGCCCCCTCTCGATGAACGAGCCAGCCATCAGCGCTGAGCTTGTTAAACACCGAGCCATAAGTGCCATCGTCGTACAGACTTTGCTCTGATTTCCAGCAATCGAAGCGAATGCCCAGGGCCCCGGCGTCGGCTTTGATGCCGGTCAGCATACGCTCGAGGCCTTCGGCCCGCAAGGCCTTGATTGCCTCGGCGCGGTCCATCCTCAAAAACCGGTCACCGAATTCGGCAGCGATCGCCTCTCCCATCTCGACCAGGTAATGGCCAGGGTAACCACCTTCGGGTAACGGTTCGTCCTGGCCTAAGGCCTGGGCGTAGCGGGCATAGAGGCTTGAAGCGAAAATCTCTATCTGGGTGCCGATGTCGTTCACGTAATATTCCCGTTCCACCTGCCAGCCAGCGGCGGTCAGCACATTGGCCAGGGTATCTCCCAGCACCGCGTTGCGACCGGAGCCAAAGGTTAACGGGCCGGTTGGGTTGGCGCTGATGTATTCCACCTGCACCTGCCGACCCTTCCCCAGATTCACGTGGCCAAAACGTTCCCCTTCTTGCAAAATCGTCTCCACCCGCGCCGCTACCCATGCGTCCGACAGGGTGATATTGATAAAGCCTGGATGGGCTACCTCCACCAAGCCCACGTAGTCTGGACGCTCCATATGAGCAATTACCTTTTCAGCGATCTTGACCGGGGCCATACGTGCCAGCCGAGCCATGCCCAAACAGACAGGGGTGGCATAATCGCCGTGGGTCTCGTCTTTGGGGCGCTCAATCGTCACCAGAGGCAGCTCGAATTTGGGTAAGTCACGCTTCTTCTGTGCCGTCTTGATGGCTTTTTCAATCAATTGGATGAGGTCGTCTCGGATCACATGTCACCTCGTTACTATACATGATCAGGAAATGATACCGCATAAGGTGAATATTATCAAGCCGTACTTAAGCCTGTTGTAGAAGCAACATCGACAGCTTTTTGTCGATGTTGCTTCTACAACAGGCTTAGAGGATGTCAGAAAAGTCGTGGGGTGGGCACTCTAGCCCGCCTGAGCAGACTGGAAAGGCTGCCCACCCTAATTCTCAGACACACCTCCCTTAAGGTGGTTGGGTGCAAGCAACACCCCTATCTGCTGGCCAAGCCGCCAGCGATTTCCCCACCATCAATCACGTAACTGTGCCCGGTAATATAGGGAGCCTCATCAGAAGCAAGAAAGGCAAAGAGAGCGGCTACTTCTTCCGGCCGGGCATGTCGGCCCAATGGGATTTTGCGATTAACAGCATCCATCATTTCCGGAGTGTATTCCGCTTCTTGCATAGGAGTCATGACGTAGCCGGGGCATACGGCGATGACGCGAACCGTTGGAGCTAATTCCAGGGCCATCGAACGCGTCAACTCGATCACCCCGGCTTTTGAGGCGTCGTAATCGGCATAATACGGATAGCCCATAAGTCCGTTCGTCGAACCCATATTGATAATAACGCCAGACCCTGCTTCCAACATCCGCCTCGCAGCCTGCTGGGCGACATAGAACACCCCGTTGAGGTTAATGTTGATTACCTGCTGCCATTCCTGGGGTGTGATGTCTATGAAAGAATGGCGGATGCTTATCCCGGCGTTATTAATCAGAACATCCAAACCATAGCAGAGGTTATCCAACTCATCGAAAGCGTGTGAGACAGCCTGGGCGTTTGAGACATCGGCGACAATGGTGCCCTTTAACGCCGGGATATCTTGCTTAATACGCGTGCACGCAGCCGCGTCACGGTCTAACACCACCACTTGTGCGCCTTCCTCTAGAAAGCGTCTGACCGTCGCTTCACCAATACCTCTGGCACCCCCCGTGATGAGCACCCGTTTGTCCTTTAAACCACGCATAATTTTCCCCTTAGCTCCGCACCTGGCCTTCCCCAAATACCACCCACTTATAGGTCGTCAATTCCTTTAGCCCCATCGGGCCACGGGCATGCAGGCGCTGGGTGCTGACGGCCACCTCGGCCCCCAGGCCAAACTGGCCGCCGTCAGTGAAGCGAGTGCTGGCGTTGACGTATACCACCGCCGAGTCGACCTCGTTCACAAAGCGCATAGCGTGGCTGTAGTTCTCGCTGATAATGGCATCGGAGTGCTGGGTGCCGTGCTGGTAAATGTGGTCCAGTGCCTCATCCAGGCTGTCCACTACTTTGACGGCCAGCACTAATGACAAGAACTCAGTATCAAAGTCTTTTGGGCCGGCGGAGCGGGCAGCCGCATGGCCCATCAAAATCGAGAGCGCGCGTGGCTCGCAGCGCAGTTCGACCCCGGCGCGGGCCAGATCATCGGCAATTTTGGGGAGGAGATCTTCGGCTATGTTGCGGTGTATGAGCAGGGTATCCAGGGCGTTGCACACCGTAGGGCGCTGCACCTTAGCGTTGTGGACGATGGGGATGACCTTCTCCGAGTCGGCACTTTCGTCCACATAAATATGACAGATACCGATGCCACCAGTGATGACCGGAACGGTGGCATGTTGCAAGGCGAATTTGTGCAGGCCAGCGCCTCCGCGCGGGATAATCATATCTATATATTGATTGGCCGTCAGCATGTCTTTCACCAGCGCCCGGTCCTGGGATTGGATGAGCTGGATGGCTGCCTGGGGGACTCCGCTCTTCTTGCAGGCTTCAGCCATGGCTGCGGCCAGCGCCCGGTTGGTGTGGACGGCCTCTTTGCCCCCACGCAAAATGGCCGCGTTGCCCGACTTTAGGCAGAGAGCCGCAATGTCCACGGTGACATTAGGCCGCGACTCGTAAATAACGCCGAGGACGCCCACTGGCACCCGCCGTTTGCCAACACGCAGTCCATTAGGCAAGGTACGAGCGTCGAAGGTTTCGCCAACCGGGTCGGGCAGCGTGGCGACGACCAGCACATCCTTGGCGATGCTGTCCAACCGATGAACGGTCAATAGAAGGCGATCCAACAACGCCTCACTCAACCCCGCTTCCTGCCCGGCATCAATGTCATGGTCGTTGGCACTCAAAATCTCCGGCTCCTGCTCCATAATGGTTTCGGCCACGGCCTTGAGGGCGTTGTTCTTAGTAGCGGTGTTGAGGGTCGCCAGGCGACGGGCTGCCTGACGGGCACGCTCCCCCTTTTCTTTGAGCTCTGGGAACATGATACCTCACCTCCCCCTTATGACATCTGAATAATTTCACCCCGAATCTGATCTCGGCTGACGGTGAGCAAGCCTACGCTCCCGTGGCCGCCCTTGCCCCGGGTGGCGGAGCCCGGGTTAATGATGAGCACATCCTGATAGGTCTCGACGTGCGCCTGGTGCGTGTGGCCGTACACGATGCAGTCCACGTCCTGATCCTGAAATTCGCTTAACAAGTAGTTGTGCATCGCTTCATAATCTATCGGCGGGCGTAGTACACGATTGGGGTGCGGAATATGGTGGCCGTGGATTAGCCCAATCCGATGGCCTTCGGCCTCAATTACCGTTTTGAAGGGCAGGTTGAGCCGGACGCTGGACGTGTCCATATTGCCCTGCACGGCGGTGACCGGGGCTATGGCTTCCAGGGGACGGAGCAGGTCCATAGTCACCAAATCACCGGCGTGCAAAATCAAATCCACCCACTGAAAGGCGTTGGCAATCGCCTGGGGCAATTTGCCCGACGACAAATGCGTATCGCTTATGAGCCCTATTTTCATCCCCAAATCTCCTCATCAAATACCAAATTTGCCATCCCTTATCCCACATTTGTTTGACATTTGATACTTGTCATTTGTCATTTGCCATACACTTATCATCTGCCACTGGATATTTGATATTTGATATATGTATACGCCGGCCGCGGTGTGCGATCAGGGTTGAGGATAGCATACCAGCGCATCGGTTCGGCGGCGGGATACCAGGGAACGCTGCTAAAATCCAGATTGAACAGAAATAACGCCTGGGCCCATGGCCATTCGGTCTGAACCTTTTGATAGGCGCGTACCAGATATGCAGCCTGCTGGGCTTCGTCCACGGCGATGGCTTCATGCTCTACCAGGTTCCAATTGGTGTGCAAGACCCACCCGGCTTCGGTAATCCAGATAGGCGTCTCGACATCTCCATTGGTCACCATCACTTGCCGCTGCTGGACAACTCGCGCCAGCGACAGTCCCCACGGATCCTCATAATCTGGGTCGTGACCGAAGGCATAAGGGTGACTGCCCAGCGCATCGAAGTAGCCGCGCGCGCCAGCGTCATACATACTTTGCAAAAACGCCAGGTCCCCCATCGCTGTGGAAGAACCGTCGCCGGTAGTCGCCAGCCCGCCACTGACGACAAGGGCATCGGGGTCCACGGCTTTCACGGCCTGATAGGCCGCTTTGAGCAGGGCCGTGTAACCGGCCGGATCTGGCTCCATGTAGCCCCATTCGTAATTCAAGTTGGGTTCGTTCCAGATTTCGTAGGCAGCAACCCGGCCTTTGTAGCGTGCAGCCAATGTCTGCATAAAACGGGCGAAGTCGCTCATATCGTCAGGCGGGTGGCTGAGAAACGTCCCCTCTGGTCTGGCCCAGGCCGGCGTACCGTGGACGCGCATCAGGATGCGCACACCATAGCCCTCGAAGGCGGTCACGATGTTATCAGGGTCTGCCCAGTTATATTGGCCGGGCTGCGGCTCCACCGTTTCCCAGTTGACGTAGCTTTTGGCCCAGCCAAAGCCCATATCACGCACCAGGTAGGCCTTGCCCAGGTCTGCTATGTTCACACCATAAACAAAGCTATCTTGTGTTGGTTTTCCAGCGCGCGGTGTTGGCAGCGAGGGCGTCGGGCCCGGAGTTTCTATCGTCGCCGGCGTAAGGGGACCGTCCTGCTCCCACTCAGAGCGCCCCGGTGCCTCACTGGCAGCCTGTCCCGGCTCCGACGCGCCGGCCGCGGGTGCAGCTAGGGGGCCAGGCCGAACCGTAGGAAAATCATCCCAGGCCAGGTTCTGGGTGAGGCGGACTGGCGTCCCGCCTGCAACGGGTAGGGCATAGATTTCGTGATTCCCATCTTGCCAGGAGGTGAAGAGTAGCCAGCCTCCCCCCCCCGACTCCGGATCAGTCGCCCAGGTCAGTGACCCAATCCAGGCATCTCCTTTCCACAGCTCCTGGATGGTTTCCGGCTCAGGGCCGACGACGTAAATTCCTGGCCGGTCTTCTTCGTCCCAGCCGATGAAGGCGATGCGGCGACCATCGGGGGACCAGGCCGGAGCAGTGCCCTTCAGCGGCCAGGCGGTGACGGGTCTCTCATGCCTGTCGCATCCCGCGGGCAGGCTTCCGCACTCGGCGTTGATGACGTGGATTTCTTCGACACCGTTTCGCACAGCCGCAAAGGCGATGCGCGATCCATCGGGAGACCAGGCGGGCAGCCGATCGCTCTCATTATTGAAGGTCAATTGGATGGCTTCCTCACCATCTATCCTCTGAATGAACAGCTCTGGATCCCCATCTCGCTCAGAGACAAATACAAGGGCCTGGCCGTCGGGAGACCAGGCGGGCCAGTAGTCCCAAGCTGGATCTTGGGTAATGTTGCGCAGATTGCGCCCATGGGCGTCCATCGTCCAGATTTCGCTGTCGCCGCTGCGATGGCTGGTGAAAGCAATCCGACACGTCCTGGTTGGGTCGGCGCAGGCCGGTGACCAAGCCGGGTCCCAATCGCCGGCCGGATGGTGGGTGAGATTGACCAGTTTCCCCTCTACTGTAGTGACGAAAATGTCACCATCGCCCGCCCGGTCGGAGGCAAAGGCTATCTGCGCCCAGGCGGGGAAAGGATATACGTTGTCATTCACCACGCTAGTCGCCTGTGCCAGGCTAGCCTCAGACGGCACGAGTTTCGTGCCCTGGTCTGCAAAATCAGTGGAAGAGGGCACTGCGACAGGTTGAAGAGTCGGCGGCGGCAAAGCGGCCGTGGGTGACACGCCCGCGCAAGCAGCAAGGGCCAACACAAAGACGCCAAGCACGGCTCCGCGCCCATAGGTCCCCGTCATCCCGCGAGGGCGGGGCTTCGTCCCGCGAGGGCGGGGCTTCGCGCAAACAAGTGATGTCAGAATTCGGTTACGTCGAGAAATTAAAGTTTTCATCATAGGATTAGGTAAAGTTAGTATAACATAAGTGGGTAAGAGAAGCAATGGGGAAAATATGCCAGAGGGAAAAGATTGGCAGACAAATTACGAAAGCCGGCAGATGGAGTGCTCATCTGCCGGCTGGAGGAGGAGAGTCGGGGGACATCGTTGTCCCTTTAACTGTCCGATGCTGCGCAGTCAGCATATCACACTTGGTCGGACTCAAGTAGTATCACGTGTCATTCTCCATTAGTGACAAACGTCACTAATTCGGTTTTGACGCAGGCGCACTTGTTCGGTAAAATCGAGACATGATCGACGGAAGGGTACGCTCTACCCTCCCGCAGGTTGCGTTAAGAGACCTCCTGCGTCTGAAGCACCGACCAAGGCAACTATCTTTGCTTCTACAGTCGCCTGAACCTGCCCCGTGGGGGGGCTTTGCTCCGGGAGGGTGAGCAGTTACGGGAGTTGATAAATGAGCCAGACAATCCAGACAGTACAGGCAATTAGTGTTGACGAAGCGCTGGATTATATTTTGCGGCATATAGTCCCCTTGGGCAGTCACCCGGTTCCCATCGTCGAAGCGCTGGATCGCGTGCTGGCTGAGGACGTAATCTCGCCGATTCACATTCCCCCTTTCGCCAATTCAGCGATGGATGGCTACGCTGTGCGGTCCGAGGACGTGGCGCACGCCAGCTCCGAGTCGCCGGCGGTGTTGAAGGTGATCGCCGAGGTACCCGCCGGGGCCATGCCCGACCGTCCAGTGGAGCCAGGCACGGGAGTGCGAATTATGACGGGCGCGCCGGTCCCGCCTGGCAGCGATGCGGTCGTGCCATTTGAGCTTACCAGCGAAGGAAAGAGTGGGGCGGGACAGACTGCCGGGCAAGTGGCGATTTACAAACCGGTGCAAGCCGGCGACAACGTGCGCGAAGCGGGAGAAGATATCCGAAAGGGGCAAACAGTTCTCGCTGCTGGTCATGTTTTGCGCCCGCCAGACATCGGCATCTTGGCCGCAATGGGCTACCCGCAGGTGAGGGCTGTCCGTCGCCCGCGCGTAGCTATCCTGGCAACTGGTGATGAGCTGGTGGACGTTGATGAACCTATCACACCAGGTAAGATTCGCAACTCGAACGAGTATACCTCGATTGCATTGGTAAAGCGCTACGGAGGTGTGCCTGTCCCACTGGGCATTGCCCACGACACAGAAGAAGACCTCACAGCCAAAATTAGGGAGGGGCTGGCGCAAAACGTGCACCTCTTTCTAACCTCAGCAGGCGTGTCGATAGGTGATTTTGATATAGTTAAGAACGTGCTGGCTGCTGAAGGTGAAATGCACTTCTGGCAGGTGGCCATCAAGCCAGGTAAGCCACTTGCCTTTGGCAGCGTGGGGGATATACCACTGCTGGGGCTACCCGGCAACCCGGTGGCGGCTATGGTCGCCTTTGAAGTCTTTGCCCGACCAGCTATTCTGAAATTAGGGGGACACACCAACTGGGAGAAGCCATCGGTACCTGCCATCCTCGACGAGGACGTACACAATAGCGGCCGGCGACATTTCATGCGAGCGCAGGTGCGCCGGGAAGCAGATGGCTATCACGTGACGACGCGCGGCAGTGGTGTGCACGTGCAAGGTTCCGGCATCTTGTCATCGTTGGTGTGGGCCAACGGGTTAGTGGTAGTGCCTGAGGAAGTCACTTTTCTCGAAGCTGGGAGCGCCATAGACGTATGGATGCTCGATTGGCCTGAGTACATCTTCTGACCTGAACGCGATTCGGATATCTTGCTCACTCAAGGAAGACGTTGTCGTGCTCATGCCAGGCTGGCGCGCAAGCAACGACCATCACTACGTCGGTGTCACCAACGTTTACGATTTTGTGGCGGGCCCCAGGCGGGATGGGTATCGTATCGCCTGGCCCAACAGTACTCGTTTCATCGTCAACTGTCAGTTGGGCCTGGCCTTGCAGGAGATAATACACCTCTTCCATTTGATGGTGGTAGTGCTCGCGCGCCTGCCCACCGGGTGCAATGATCACCTCGGCCAGACTGAGGCGCTGAACATTGGCCCGAGCCAGTCCGGCTAACTCACGTATCATCTCACCCGGTCCCCCTTCAAGCACAGGAACCTCATCTCGGTTTACCACGTTCATTGGCATCTCTCCCGGTTGTTATCCCTTGTGCATCATGTCGGGTATACCCTACCTATGTCTGGCTTTCTTCCCTATGCCAAGTTAACGTGCGGACAGTGACTATACCCCATCACAGAGATTATGATATACCAAGGCCACTCCCATGGCGGCTGAATCGGGCTTATCAAGATCAATTTGATGGGGCACTACCATCCGCTTGGCTGTCACAGGTCAATCCGATGCAGGCGCGGGTTGTGGGTCAGGCCAGGGATGCGTCCCCGTTTGGCCACGGGCTGCCCCTCAACCTGCTTGATGTCGGCGGTAAAATCAATAGGCGGAGCACCAGAGATGGCACTGCCGACCCCGAAGGCGTCAACTGGCGCTTTCCGCTCGCGGAAAAGCTGGATTCGCGCCGGGTCTATGCCCCCAGAGACGACGATCTTCACATGCCCGAAGCCCGCCTGATCGAGGCGGGCACGAACTTCTTGCACTAGATCGGGGGTCACGCGACCTCGCTCCCGCGGGGTGTCGAGACGTATACCCCATAGACGATCTCCCAATGCCTGGGCCACCCGCAGGCTTTCCTCTGCCTCGTCCTTAAAGGTATCCACCAACGCGATGCGTCTCACATCTATGGGGGTATGGCGGTCAAAAGCCTGGGTAGCTGCGACAGTGTCGCCCATTATCAGGCAAAGTGCGTGGGGAATAGTGCCACTAGGTGCAATGCCAGCCAGTTCCGCGCCAGCAGTAGTCGCACAGCCGACACACCCCCCTACGATAGCCGCGTACTCCATGTAGGGAGATACGCTGGGATGTACGTGCCGAGCGCCAAAACTGATGACCGGGATGTCACCCGCCGCCTGTACGCAGGCCCGTGCTGCCGTTGCCCAGCCACTTTCATGGGCCAGCATACCCAGATAAGCTGTCTCGTAAAGCACAAAGGAACGGTAAGGCCCCGTGATGCGCAGCACGACCTCTTTGGCCTGCATTAATGTGCCCTCTTCCAGTGCCCATACTTCGCTTTCGCTTGGCAGCGCCCGGCGTAACAAGGTTATCACTTCCTTGATGCCACATAGCACTCCATCGGCATTGGGAAAAACCTCCATCGAGACGATCGGGTTGAGGTCTTCCGTCTCCATGATATGTCTGGTGCGCACAAAATATACATCGGCTGTCTGGCCTGACAGAATAAGATCGGGTTGGTCAACCATAGGCCACTCCTTAGAGTGTGTCTGAAAAGCAGGGTGGGGCAACCTCTCCAGGCTGCTCAGGCGGGCTAGCCCACCCATAGGTCCCCTGCGGGGATAGGTCCCCTCTGGGGAAAAGCCCACCCCATGACTCTTCGGACAGCTTCTTAGCCAAACTCATATGTCCATGTCATCCGTGCTGTTCGGGAGACTTCCCGATTGGTGGCTTGTATCTACTGTCTGGATTATACGCCACCAGGGCCGGCGTGCAAAGAGAAGGCCCCAAAGTCTCAGGCACGCTATTCTCGCCGTGTGCCAAAGATTTGACAGTCAATTAGAGTTGTGGTATTGTAGCATTTACTGTCGACGCTTTGTTCTTGTGTTGTACCTGTTATTGGGGTACAAAGTAGTTTGTGCGGCACCCGGCATCACCCACAGATCGCCAGCAGCACCAACTGCTGGCGTTTTTTTGTAGAGATATTCCCCCCCGTATCGCTCGGGGCGACGTAACGGGCGATCGGGATACCCATAGTTTAGTTAAGAATCTTTGAGGAAGGAGGAATTCCCGGTGGAGCAAAAGACCGGTACAGTCAAGTGGTTCAGCCGCGCGAAGGGTTACGGCTTTATCACACCCGACGATGGTGGCGACGATGTGTTCGTCCACTACACGGCCATCGTGGGTCAAGGTTTTCGTAACCTTGACCAGGATGAGCGTGTGGAATTCACCATCGAAAACAGCCAAAAAGGGCCACAAGCCGCGAACGTCACGCGCCTCTAACAGGCTATCCGGAGGATAGGGTAGCATTCCTCCTCAGGGGAACCCGTTTCGCACTCATAAGTCTCCTTTTCCCCACCACCCGCAGCCCCCTTTTCGGGACACCTGGCTCACTGCTTCCCCCTGCACGATGCCCGTTCTTCTTGCACTTGGGGCGCAGACACCCTGGTCCGCATGGTGGAGCCGGGGAAGCCGAGACGCAGGTAGCCAGCCTGGCCTTGGGTGGCATGCCTGGATGGACAGGCTGTGTGAGGTAGATCTCTCCCGCCTTCACGGGACGATAGGGGCTTGTGGGCGGGGAAAAGGGACTGCACGTAGGAATAGGGTTGCAGAGTCACAAGGATGTTGCTTCGGGCGCGGGCTCAAATCTGTCAAAGTTAGATCTGTTGATCTGATACCCCTTACTTTAAAAGGGCAGTTAGAGCCCGGTCGGTGTCGCCACGACCGGGCTTGGTCTTTGCAAGGAAGGATCGACATACCGCTGAGAAGGCACACAATTTGACATTTACTTGTAGCAGAAGGTATAATATTTTGATGTAAGCTTCCTTCCAGAGAAGGAAGGTAGACTCAGGAGACAATTGTTAAATGCCTAAGCGAACTTATCAACCTAAGAAGCGGCGCCGGGCGCGTGTGCATGGCTTCCGGGAGCGTATGCAGACTCGAGGCGGGCGCAATGTGATTAAAGCGCGGCGTTTGAAAGGGCGACGTAAATTGGCCCCTCAGCCGCGCCATCCCAAGCGAATTAACTGGAACGCCGGTTAACACGGCAGCTTGAGTGAATCTGCAAGTCAGTAAATCAGCGAAACGACACCTGCCGATTTGTAGGTCTGCAATTTATAGATGGAGCGCAAGTATCGTTTGAGGCTCAACGCCGACTTCCAGCGAGTCCGGCAAGAAGGCAAATCGTGGGCGAACCATTTGATGGTGTTATGCGCGCTCCCTAATGACTTGGAACACAGCCGCTTCGGCTTCGCCGCTAGCAAACGCATTGGCAAGGCAGTGGTACGTAATCGTGTCAGGCGGCGCATGCGTGAAGCGGTTCGTTTGCGTCGTGCCTCAATTGATGGAGGCTGGGATATCGTCTTCATCGCTCGACCGGCGATAGCGCATACAACCTACGTCGAAATCTCTTGTGCCATTGAGAATCTTTTGAGACGAGCTAATTTATACAAATCTTTGAATAGTGAGAACGAATCCAAATGAAGTACATAGCATTAGCGCTTATTCGCACTTATCAGCGGTTCATTTCTCCGCTTTTCCCTCCCACCTGCCGATTTGAACCAAGTTGCTCTCATTATGGGTACGAAGCCATTAGCAGATATGGGATCTTGCAAGGAGGATGGCTGACTGTCAAACGGATTAGCCGTTGCCATCCGTTAAACCCGGGTGGCTACGATCCAGTACCCGATCTACACCGGGACCGGCAGGTAGCAAATGGCAGATAGCACACGGCGGTTTCACATTAGCTACCAGCCTTCAGCTACTAATCATCTGTCATTAGCTATCGGCTATTCTGGAGGTTATTAACGCATGAATATCTGGCAGGCCTTTATCGGTCTCATTGCCGACGCACTGACTACATTCGCTCAGCTGATTGGCGGGTTGGGTATTCCCTATTCATTCGGCTTTGCGATCATCCTTTTTACCCTTGTCATCAAGCTGATCACACTTCCTCTCACCTTTCAGCAGCTTCGCGCCTCCAGGGCCATGCAGGAGATGCAGCCGGAACTCCAGAAACTGCAAAAAAAGTACAAAGGCGACCGCGAAAAATTGTCCCAGGCTCAGATGGAACTGTACAAAGAGGCGGGTGTCAATCCACTGGGAGGGTGTTTGCCTACCCTTATCCAATTGCCCGTCTGGTTTGCGCTGTACCGGGCACTTTTCAATCTAGCCACCCAAGGAGTACTGAGCGAGGGCTTTTTCTGGATCCCTAGCCTGGCCGAGCCTCGAAATCTGAGCTGGCTGTGGCCTCTGCCCCCTTCTGTCGGTTGGGGAACGGCGGCTGCTTTCTTGGTGCTGCCTATTCTCACCGTCATCAGCCAGATCATTGTCCAAAAGATGATGACGCCTCCCAATCCTGACTCGCAACAGGCTTCGATGAATCAAATGATGACGTTGATGCCCCTTATGTTCGGCTTTTTTGCGCTGCAAGTGCCTCAGGGGTTGACACTTTATTGGGTTACATCTAACGTTTTCAGCCTGATCCAGCAGTATTTCGTGACTGGCTGGGGAGGCTTGAAACCTTCGCCAACAACGGCTGAGGCGACGGCTGCGTCAGCGAACGAGACCCCTGCTGACACGAAAAGGACCAAAAAGGATGACAAGCGAAAGAGAAAGCGTTGAGATTTCTGCAAAGACAGTGGAAGAAGCGATCGAGCAGGGACTGAGCGAGTTGGGTCTGACTCGGGATCAGGTTGAAGTTGAGGTTATCAATCCTGGTCGTAGTGGCGTGCTTGGCTTTGGTGCCGAGGATGCGCGAGTGCAGATCACTGCGTTACCTGTGGAACCCCCGCCAGGCGTGGAATCCCCCCAGCTTGGGGATGTAGATACGCTTGTTCCTCCGGTAAAGCCAGCGGCCGCGCTGGCGGAGGCAGAACTTGACGTTGCTGAACTGGCGACAAGTCTCTTGCAGGGGTTGCTTGATCGCATGAAAGTTCGCACCCGTGTCATAGCGCGAGTGGGAGATGATCTGCTTGAAGAGGGAGAAGGGTCGGCTTTGATCCTCGATGTCAGTGGTGATGATCTGGGTATTCTCATTGGCCGCCGAGGCGAGACGCTGCGGGCCTTGCAATATATGACCCGCTTGATGCTGAGCAGAAATCTGGAGCGGTGGGAACCGGTCATCGTTGACGTAGAGTCATATCGAGTGCGACGCAGGCGTTTGTTGCGCCAGCTTGCGGCCCGTATGGCCGAACGGGTGGCCTTTAGCCGACAACGAGTGGTGCTGGAGGCTATGCCAGCCCACGAGCGGCGCATCATTCACATGGCGCTGCGCGATCATCCCCAAGTGACTACCAAGAGCATTGGGGAAGGGGAAAATCGTAAGGTCACCATTACTCCCAAGTGAGCGGGGGACTCTTATCCCGATATCGATAGAGAACGGCAGCGGATAAGGGATCAGCGAATCAGGGTTCAGGGCAACGAGCCATCGCTCCCTATGCCTGACCACTTGATTCCCTGATCCCTTATCCCTATCAATCAAGCCATATCTTCCTGGATGACTATGATTATTCCCGATTACCTGGTTATCGGTCACATCACCAAAGATCTGGTTGCTGACGGCTTCACCGTTGGGGGGACCGTCACCTATGGAGCTGTCACAGCTCGCAACCTGGGGCAACGGGCGGCTATCATCACCAGCGTCGAAGACGATCTGGTTTTGCCGGATGTCTTGGCGGACATTCAAGTGATTCGTGTGCCGGCACGGGCCACCACTACCTTTCGCAACATCTACGTTAACGGCACGCGCCAACAATATATCAGTGCCCTCGCCGACCCCATCGGTCCTGACGCTATCCCAGCCGAATGGCACCGGGTGCCTTTGGTTCATCTGGGTCCGCTCGTCCGCGAGATAGACGAGTCGCTGGTGCACCAGTTTCCCACCTCGCGTGTCGTCGCCACGCCGCAGGGTTGGTTCCGTTCCTGGGATGAAACGGGCTACGTCTCGCTAGGTGGATGGCCTGGGGCTGAGCGGTTGCTGCCACATCTCACTGCCCTGGTCTTGAGTGACGAGGATGTGTGTGGAGATCCATCGTGCATCGAACGCTATGCGGCCCTGGCCCGGACGTTGGTCGTTACCCGTGGCCCGCGCGGGGCGACTGTATATCACCAGGGCCAGGTCCGTCACTTTCCTACTCGCCCTGCCCACGAGGTAGACCCCACTGGCGCTGGCGATGTCTTCGCTGCCGCCTTTCTCATCCGGCTACGTGAAACGGTCCAGTCATCGGGGCGTGAAGATCCCTGGGAAGCAGCCCGTTTTGCTAACGTTGTTGGCTCCTTCTCGGTAGAAGGACCGGGCATCTCCGCGATTCCCAATCGGGAGCAGGTTGAGGCGTACCTGGAGAAAATGGGGCAAACATAAAGATAGTTCACCAAAGATCACATATCTCTTCCCTGGGCATACACCGTGGCTAAAGTCTACACCTTCGCCAATCAAAAGGGAGGCGTCGGCAAAACGACCTCTGTGGTCAATATCAGTGCTTTTCTGTCGGAGCAGGGGCGTAGCGTGCTGGTGGTAGATGTGGACCCGCAGGCCAATGCTACCTCCAGCCTGGGGTTGGATGAGCAACTTGCCAATTCCCTGAAAAAGGGGGAGCGCGCGACCATTTACCATACGCTTATCGAGAAGACCCCAGTTGCCCAAATCATCCAAACGACGCGTCGCCCACGATTGCACCTGGTACCCTCATCACCGATTCTGGCTGGCGCCGAGGTTGAGTTGGTAGGGATGTTTGCCCGTGAAACGCTCCTGCGGAAGGCCCTGGCTCCTGTCTTACAACACTACGATTACGTCCTCATTGATACGCCACCCAGTTTGGGTTTGTTGACAGTCAATGGCCTCACCGCTGCCGATGACGGCGTGATCATCCCCGTTCAATGCGAGTACCTGGCCCTGGAAGGATTAGGGCAACTCGTGCGAACTATCAACCTCATCCGCGAAAGTCTCAACCCGCGTCTCGTTATCACTGGCGTGGTGTTGACGATGTACGACACACGCACCCGCCTCTCGCAGGAAGTGGCCGATGAGGTACGACGCTACTTCCCCCAGCAAGTCTTCAAGACAGTCATCCCGCGCAACGTTCGGCTGAGCGAAGCGCCCAGCTTCGGCGAGACGATTCTCACCTATTCCCCTGGGTCGGCCGGCGCGCTGGCCTATGCTGCGCTGACCGATGAGCTAATAGCCCGGGAGAAGTAACGAATGCAGTGTGTATTGCGCAAAACGTGAGAGGTGACTATGAATAAACCGAGACGCGCCCTGGGACGAGGCCTCGATGCTCTTATTCCTTCCGCCGAGAGTAGGGCCGGCGCCACCGAAATCCGCATCGCCCAAGTGTCCCCCAACCCTCACCAACCGCGCCAGACCATAACCGAAGAATCGCTGGTGGAACTGGCCGCTTCTATCCGCGAGCACGGGGTGATTCAACCACTGGTCGTCACCCAGGTCGGCGATGAATACCAACTTATTGCTGGCGAGCGGCGCTGGCGCGCTGCTCAATTAGCCGGGCTGACCACTGTGCCTGCGATCATTAAAGAAACGACTCCTCAGCAGATGCTCGAACTGGCACTGGTGGAGAATGTCCAACGCGCCGACTTGAACCCACTGGAAGAGGCGAGCGCCTACCGGCAATTGATGGACGAATTTGGGCTGACGCAGGAAGAAGTCGCCGAACGGGTGGGCAAGAGCCGGACGGCTGTCGCCAACACGGTGCGCTTACTCCGCCTGCCCGACGACTTGAAGGAAGCGTTGGCCACTGGTCGCATCAGTGAAGGGCACGCCCGCGCCCTCCTCTCGCTGCCCACGGCTCGGCTCCAGCGCCAGGCGTTGGCGACTATCGAGAAGCGCGGCCTTAATGTCCGCCAGACTGAGGATTTGGTGCGCCAAATGCAAGCTGAGCTTGAAGAATCTACCGACGAAAAGGTGGTTCGCGAGCCGTCCCTATCGCCGCAAGACCAGGATGTGGTGGAGAAGTTCCAGTCGCGCCTGGGGACCAAAGTCAACCTGGTGCGGGGCAAAAAGGGGGGACGTCTCGTGATTCACTTCTATTCGGAGGAAGAATTACAGGCGATTTACGAGGCCATCGTAGGGAAGGAATAAAATAACCATCATCCTGGTCTATTATGGGGACACGAGATTAGGCGATGAAAATTCATTATGATGCTGAAGTGGATGCCCTATATATTGAATTTCACCCCCTGGCGGATGGGACCGCAGAAGCCCGCCCACTGAGCGATGAGTTAATCGCGAACTACGGGCCAGATGGGAAACTGGCAGGCCTGGAAATCCTGGACGCCAGCCAGGTATTAGGCCAGCAAGAAGGGCGGCTGGTATTTGAAATCGCCCCTGCCCCAACGGTAACTGCATCGGCCGTATAGCACGTGTCAGGCACTGGAACCGTCCCTCTGCTCGAGTGCATTTCAGTTCTGGGGAAAATCCTATCGAGGCTTTGGCCGGACCAAGTCGGGTTGAAACCGGTCCAAGACCTCTGAATGACAGGTAACTCATAATTCGCCCCAAACTGAAATGGGTGCATTCAATTTCGGTTGTAGGGGCACCCGCAAGGGGTGCCCCGGGCGGGTGCCCCGGGCGGGCGACAGGCCCGCCCCTACAACCCATTTTGAACACACCCAACTGAAACGCTCCCCCTCTGCTCTGTGCTTTTGCTGGATGAAGTGTTTCGGCCTAAAATAAAGGCAACTAGATCTGGACTGTAGATTAGAGGAGGTTAGTATGCCGATTACCATAGCCGTGGCGGGCAAAGGAGGCACGGGCAAAACGACCGTAGCCGCCCTGATTATTGATCACCTGGCGAGTCTGGGAGTAGGAAACATCCTGGCCATTGACGCCGACCCCAGCACCAACCTGAATCTGGCCCTGGGGGTAGAGGTGGAGGAGACCATCGGCGGCGAGCGCGAGGCGCTGCTGGAAGATATCCAGACGGGGCAGTATAACCTGGGGTTGGAAAAGCGACAGTATTTTCAGTTGAAGATTCACGAATCGCTGGTGGAAGCTGACGCCTTCGACTTGTTGGCGATGGGCCGACCCGAGGGCCCCGGGTGCTATTGCGCGCCCAATCACATCCTGCGCCAGAGCATCGATGCCATTTCCGGTGCATACGATTTCGTTGTCATAGACAACGAGGCCGGTCTGGAGCATATCAGCCGGCGTACCACCCGCGATGTGGATTTGCTACTGGTCATCTCCGATCCAACTGTGCGAGGTCTCATCGCCGCCCGGCGCGTGTTTGACTTGGTTGAAGAACTGGGCACGCGAGTGGAACAGGCGCATTTAATCATCAACCGGGTGCCCGCAGATGAATCGGGGGAACTGCGGCTCCCCCCTGAATTGGCAGCCAAGGTCCAGGAACTGCGCCTACCGCTGCTGGGGATGCTCCCCCAAGACCCGGCCGTCACCGAACTGGACGCCCTGGGCAGGCCGCTTAGCAGTCTCCCTCACGATTCTCCGGTGCGCCAGCAACTGGTGTCGCTGATCGGCCAGGTGTTGCCGGTGGCGATGCCGCTTTGAACGCAAGACAATGACCCACGAACTGATGCAGCGTGAGCTAGTCATTGACCTGACCAGCGGTAATTACCAGGTTAACCCCATCACCGATCCCCGCATCATCGGCCCGGTGGATTACGGCTGGGCGAAGTTTTGCGAAGCGTCTGGCAAAAGTGGGCGGGATGGCCCCGAAGTGTTGACCTGGGGTGGCGGGCCGCTGGCTGGTTCGCGTATCCCTGGTACGCGCCGGCTGGTCTTTTGTGGCTTTTCGCCCCAGTGGGAGGGATTCTACGTCTCCAGCCTGGGGGGCGGGGCTTACATAATGCATCGGGTAGGGGTAGACTTTGTATGTATCAAAGGGAGCGCGCCCCAGGATTCGGTTCTTATTCTCAATCACCGGCAGGGACAAATCAATGTACGTCTGGAGCCGATAGATGCTGACGCTCTATGGGCTGGATATGCCGACCCTGACGGTGAGTACCTCATCGGCTTTTATGCTCTCCAGCAGGCAGTTTTCGATCGCTATGGGGGTGAATATGAGGGCGACTGGGTGCGGGTCTTTGCCGTTGGCCCGGCGGCGCGCCACACCAACGAGGGTATCATTGGCAGCAACCAGGTGCGCAAAGGGCGTATTACTGCTATTGACGACTGGGCCGGGCGGGGTGGGCTGGGCAGCCGATTGCTTCAGCGTCATCACATCGCCGCTTGCATCTT
This sequence comes from Anaerolineales bacterium, assembly GCA_024643945.1. The sequence goes on along the minus strand of JAHELX010000002.1, from coordinate 16,214 downwards.
TGGCGGTGATTGGGAAGACCCTGACCTGAAAAACTCCAAGGAGATAGACAGCTATTTTCAAGAGCACTATGGCCAACCGATGATTAAGGTGGACCTGGGGGCGACGGAAAAATATCGTTACGTGCCCGGCTTCCGCACCGGCGGTACCTTCGGCGTGAACATGTATACCGCCGACGATAAACTCTTTAGCTTCAACTATACGTCCGTTTACCAGAGCGACGAAGCCCGGCTGGCGCAGCATAGCGCCTTTATCCGTGATCACTACTTGAAGCAGTTCAACCAAGAGATCATCGAACCCCGGAACTTTGCTCACTGCGGTGAGCCCTGCTCGGTTGCCTGCAAAAAGTTCGATCGCATCTATAAGAAGGATTATGAGCCCTACCAGGCCCTTGGTCCGCTGTGTGGCGTCTTCGATCAGCGGGCGGCTGAAGAATTGAACCACTTTGTGGACGCAATGGGGCTGGATGCGATCCAGACTGGCGGCACTCTATCCTGGCTCATGGAATCAGTGCATGACGGACTCATTCCGCCCGCCGACTTTGGCCTGCCGCCAGCCAGTGAGATGCGCTTCGACTTCGCCTCTGATCCTGGAGCCTTCGATCTGGAGATGGACTCCCGGCGCAACGCCGACTATGCCTATCAAGTGGTTTACATGATGCTCTTCGACGAACGAGGCGCGCCCTTCCGTCAAAGCATCCGCGCCGCTGCCAAGATTCTCGACAGGCGCTATGAGTTGACGAAGCCGGGTCAGCGGACGATAGACCGGGCTGTTTTCACTGCTCACGCCGAGCAGGGCTGCATGACGCTCAATCAATACTGGGTACCCGGTATGCTCAGTCCAATGCCGATGATGGGCAAATACTTCGTCTACTACGGCATGGACTTCCTGCCGCCGCGCGAGTTGGGGCGCAAGTGCGTTAAGCGCATGGTGTACGAGTTGTTCAGCGAGAATAGCGGCGTCTGTCGCTTCCATCGTAAATGGGCCGAGGCTATCGTAGACGAGATCATCTCTTATCATTACGAGTTCCCGGTAGACTATAAGGCACACCAGTTCGAGTTGGCGCGCCAGATCTATGAGCATGATGGCGAGGGCGTGGTGCCCTGGGAGAGCGCGCGCGCAATAGACGTGATATGGCAATACCTGGAAAAGTGGGACCGCTTTGGTTTGGACGATGAAAACTTGCATGAGTGGGTGATGCGTTTTCGTGACAATAAGTGGGCTGCAGCTCAAGCCTATTGGGAGGAGATGCGCGCCGGCATTACGGAGGCATTCCAGGCCGGCGCTGAGGCGATCCCCGAGATCGTGTCGCCATACCAGGCAGCCAAGATGGATGTGATGGAGAAGAGGTAGGCTGAGCGTTACCCGTTGACTCAGCGGGGGAATGTCTATGGATAGCTTATTTCAGATACTTGCCAACGCGGCTGATGGTGCCTTTGTCATAGATGAAGATCAGCACATCGTCTATTGGAATCAAGCCGCACAGGAGATATTGGGATATACACCGGACGAGGTTATTGGCCGAAATTGTTATGAAATTCTAAGAGGGCGTGACGACATAGACAAAGCGATTTGCCGCCATCATTGCCACGTGGCAACCACCGCTCTTACGGGGAGTTCTGTGACCACCTATGACACCTGCGTTCGCACCAAGTCGGGCGAAGTACGTTGGATCAACGTGAGTATCCTCACCTTCCCCAACTCTGACAACTTTGCCCCTCTAGTTGTCCACTTGTTCCGCGACGCCACCCAAGAGAAGCAAAACGAGCAATTCGCGCGCCGGGTGTTGAGCGCAGCCGAACGTCTACGAGAAAGCGGCATCACCCAGACCACTTTATCGGCCTCGGCGGATTCCTCTGCCAAAGAGCTGACAGACCGCGAACGCGAAGTGCTGTCCCTTTTGGCGCAAGGCCTCAGCACCCGCGACATGGCCCAGACGCTCTCTATCAGTCCTTCTACCACGCGCAACCACGTTCAAAATATCCTCCACAAGCTCCAGGTCCATAGCCGACTGGAGGCTGTGGCCTATGCCTTTGAACATGGACTTATTAACAGAGAACAGGGATAGAGACAAAGAATGAGTCTTCCTTCTTCTCTAATCTCAGATTCTCTAATCTTCTCGCCCCCCTAATCCCCACGATGTATGGCCGCAAACACAAAAATAATGCAAATGCACTAATAAAGATAGGTAATTTGCATCTTTTTTTCTGGCGACATGTCGGGTATATTATTGGAGCACAACGCGCAAAACGCGCACAACGCGCAAAACGCGCACAACGCGCACACGCCAACTGCCAACGATGTCAGGTAAGGCGTGTGTCTTTGCCGCCGAGAGATCAGGTGGCCGAAAATCCAGTGAAAGGGAGGGTAAACGCCTATGAAAATGACTAAAGGCCCTGACGACCGTCTTCTGACACGCGCAGAAGTGGCTGAGATTTTTCAGGTGTCTCCCAGCACGATTACTCGTTGGGCCGAGGCGGGCAAGCTCCCTTCGGTCAAAACCCTGGGAGGACATCGGCGCTACGAAGCTAAAGCTCTGATAGCACTAGCTCAACAACTCATACAAGAGGAGGCAAGTATGGAAAACACACTCTTTACCATTCCCTCGATGTACGCTGATCACCACGTGATCGCCGTGCGCCAAGCTCTGCTTGCATTGTCAGGCGTGGAAGAAGTGTGGGCCAGTTCCGCCTGGCAGCAGGTGCAAGTGACGTATGACCCGGCGACACTTTCTCCCGATGACCTTAGTCAGGCGCTTGAACATGCCGGGTATCCAATCGGTGACGGAACGCCAGCAGGGAACGGACATCAGCCCTCTACCGTGTCCCCTGCCTCCAAAGACCCTGCCTGGGATGTACTCGGCGTTCGGGTGACCGAGACCAACCGGGTAGATTTGGAGATGAGTGGCGAATTTCGACGTTACTAAAGTTAAGATAAAGAAGGAGTAGCTGTTATGTCACCTAGAGCTCGAACGCCCGAGGAGCGCAGTGTAGACCCAGCCGCCGTCCAGATGTTAGAATTGGCTGAAACGCTGGGCCTGAGCACTGCCTTCAGCCGGGCTGATGCGATGTCTCCCTGTCCGATTGGCGCCGACGGCCTGTGCTGCAAGAACTGTTTTATGGGACCTTGCCGGGTGGTCAAAGATGGACAAACCGGCGTGTGCGGCGCAACTGCGGACACCATCGTCGCCCGTAATTTTGCCCGTGCTGTGGCCGCTGGTGCATCCGCCCACTCCGACCACGGGCGCGATATGGCCTTCACCCTCAAAGCGGCCGCCACCGGCGAAGCCGCCGATTACAAAATCCGCGATCCTTACAAACTGTTTAGTATGGCCAAGACGCTGGGCGTTCCCGTGGACGGGCGTTCAGTGGAAGAAATCGCCTCCGACGTGGCCGACATCGCCATCGCTCAGTTCGGTCAGCAAACGGGCGAGGTCGTCTACGTCAAACGTGCGCCGGCCAAACGACAGAAAATATGGCGTGAACGGGGATACGTCCCACGCGGTATCGATCGCGAAGTTGTGGAGGTCTTGCATCGCACTCACATCGGCGACGACCAAGACCCTGATCATATTCTGGATGCCTCTGTTCGCTGCGCCCTCTCCGACGGCTGGGGGGGGAGCATGCTCGCCACCGACATCTCTGATGTGCTCTTTGGCACCCCCAGCCCGCTGGTAGCCCAGGCCAATCTGGGTGTCCTCAAAGATGACGAAGTCAATATTGTCGTCCACGGTCACGAACCCACCCTGAGCGAAATGATATTGGCCGCTGTCAGCGATCCAGAACTAGTTGAATACGCCAAGAGCAAAGGGGCCAACGGCATCAGCCTGGCTGGCATTTGCTGCACCGCCAATGAAACGCTGATGCGCCAGGGCGTGCCCAGCGCTGGCAACTTCTTACACCAGGAGTTGGCCATCCTTACCGGTGCTGTCGAAGCCATGGTCGTGGATGTGCAATGCATTATGCAGGCTCTAGCTCCGCTGGCAGAGAAGTTCCACACCGAGCTCATTACCACCTCTAAGAAGGTGAAGATCACCGGTGCTACTCATATTGAATTTGACGAGCACCATGCGATGGACATCGCCAGGCAAATCGTGCGGCGGGCGATTGACAATTTCCCCAACCGGGGCGAAACCCACATCCCCAATATCAGCGCCGACCTGGTGCCTGGCTTCTCCCACGAATACATCAACTACGCCCTGGGTGGTGTCTTCCGCGGCTCTTTCCGTCCTCTCAACGATGCCATCATGGCCGGACGTATCCGAGGGGTGGTTGCTAACGTTGGCTGTAACAACCCGCGCGTGGCCCACGACTCAGTGCACCAATATGTGGTGAAAGAGTTCCTCAAGAACGACGTGCTGGTAGTGGAGACCGGCTGCGGCGCCATTGCCAGCGCCAAGCAGGGCTACTTGCTGGGTGAAGCGGCTGTGGAATACGCTGGCCCTGGCTTGCGTGAGGTGTGTGAGGCAGTGGGGATGCCGCCGGTCTTGCATATGGGTTCCTGTGTTGACAACACCCGCATCCTCACCGTGTTGACTCAAATGGCCAGCGAAGGCGGCCTGGGCGACGACATCAGCGATATTCCCGCCGTGGGCATGGCGCCCGAGTGGATGAGCGAGAAGGCAATGTCGATTGCCACCTACTGTGTTGCATCGGGCGCCTACGTGATTATGGGGGTCACCAATCCGGTAAAAGGCAGCGAGGAAGTGACACACCTCATCAGCGAAGGTTGGCGGGAAAAGATGGGGGGACGCCTGGAGTTTATTAGCGATCCTGACGAGATTGTGAAAAAGGCCCTGGCCCACATTGACGAGCGGCGTGCTGCCCTCAAGCTTCCCGAATACGATGCCAGTAAATGGGGCAAGAGCGGCGATGAACGTATGTTGCATCTGCTTGAACTGCCTTTCGCCGAACGACAGGCTGCCCTTTACGGTGAAACGGTCTGAAAAAGGAGAGAGTTACGATGAGTCGATACATTGCTACCCGCGCCATCCGTGGCGCAACGATGATTGTCAACGAAGCCGAAACCTTACTGCAAAAGGCCATCGCCGAAAAAGGGGCTGATACGCCCGTGACCTTCCCTAACACGGCCTACTATCTGCCCGTTACCCTGGGCTTGACTGGGCGGGAGGTTAGTACACTCGGGGAGTTAGTCCCGGTCCTGGAGCGGGCTAAAAGCTTGTTGCACCCTATCCCGTCCGAGAAACGCTGGACTCCTTACCTGGGGGAGACGCTCGACAGCGGTGTCGCAACCCTGCTGGCCGAAGAAGCCATCGAGAGTGTTCGTTTTGTGATGGGTCAACAGCCGGAGATATTGCCTGGATTTCACCTGGCTGGCGGCACCGCCTTCACCAGCCCTGATTTTGAGGGTAACGGCGACGGACACCTCAATGGCCCCATCGATGACATCCAGCTTCGCAGTTGGGGTATTCAGCTCGTCGACGGGCGTATGCCGGGCTTTGCAGCTATTGTCGGCTGTGCCAGAAGCAACGAAGTTGCTGTCAAGCTTGTGCGCGAACTGCAACGCCGCAACATCCTGATCTTCTTGAGTGGTAACGTCAATGGCCGATCCATCATCCACCAATTACAAGAAGAAGGGGTGGAGATGGGCTACGATACCTACATCGTCCCCTTTGGCACCGATACCATCAGCGCCATCTACGCTCTGGGCTTCGCCACCCGTTCGGCCCTAACCTTTGGTGGTATGAAAGGGGGCCAACCGCGCGACATCTTCTTGTATAACAAATTCCGTGTATTCGCCTTTGTGCTGGCCTTGGGTGAAGTGGACGATCTGAAATATGCTACCGCCGCTGGCGCAATTAGTTATGGCTTCCCCGTCATCGCCGACACCGTCATCCCCCAAATCTTGCCAACCGGCGTCACTGCCTACGAACACGTCATCTCGATGCCGTGGAATGAAATCCCCGGCGAGGACGACATGGAAAAGGCTGAGCGGCTGGTGCAGAAGTGCATCGAGGTGCGAGGCGTCAAAGTCAAAGTCACCGACGTGCCGATTCCCGTCCCCTACGGCTCGGCCTTTGAGGGCGAGGTGGTGCGCCGAGCTGACATGCGTGTTGAGTTTGGTGGCAAGAAATCCCGGGCCTTCGAGTATCTGCGTATGGCCGAAATGGACGAGGTGGAAGACGGGAAAATCGAGATCATCGGCCCCGATTTCGAAGATGTGGAAGTTGGCGGCGCGATGGATATGGGCATCGTCATCAAAGCCGCTGGCCGCAAGATGCAGCTCGACTTTGAGCCGGTACTCGAGCGCCAGGTACACTATTTCATCAATGGGGCATCAGGCATCCAGCACATCGGTCAGCGAGACATTGCCTGGATTCGCATCGGCAAAGGGGCGGCCGACAAAGGGTTCAATCTGCAGCACTTCGGTGAAATCCTACACGCTCGCTTCCACGCCGACTTCGGCAGCATCGTAGACAAAGTCCAGGTAAAGATCATCACCGATCCGGCACTGCATGCCGAATGGTTGGAGAAGGCGCGTGAGGCCTATGACTATCGCAACAAGCGGCTGGAAGACCTGACCGACGACTCGGTAGATGAGTTTTACTCTTGTACGCTTTGCCAGTCTTTCGCTCCCAACCACGTCTGCGTCGTCACGCCGCAGCGGGTGGGTTTGTGTGGCGCTTACAACTGGCTGGACTGCAAGGCCAGCTTTGAGATCAATCCCACCGGTCCTAACCAACCTATCCCCAAGGGCCGTCAGATTGACTCAGTTAAGGGCTACTGGGAGGGCCCCAACCAGTTCGCAGAACAGGCCTCTCACGGCACCGTCCAGGAAGTCACCATGTACTCTATTATGGAGAACCCGATGACCGCCTGCGGTTGCTTTGAGTGCATTGTGATGGTCATCCCTGAGGCCAATGGGGTGATGGTTGTTTCCCGTGAAGATCCCAGCATGACGCCAGCTGGGATGACCTTCAGCACCCTGGCGGGTATTGCCGGTGGTGGTCTGCAAACACCTGGGGTGATGGGAGTGGGCAAGTACTATCTCACCAGCCCCAAGTTCATCTCCGCCGACGGCGGTTTCAAGCGAGTGGTGTGGATGAGTAGCTTCCTCAAGCAGACCATGGCGGAAGAGCTAAAGGCTGTAGTTGAGCGCGAAGGTGATCCCGATCTCCTCGACAAGATCGCTGACGAAACCATCTGCATCGAGGTGGATGATTTACTCGTTCACTTGGAGAAGATGGGCCACCCGGCACTGACTATGGATCCGATGTTCTAACGAATGGCGGGCGACACGTAGCGAATAGCGAGTAGCAAGTAGCGATTCTGCTTACTTGCTACTTGCTGCGTAAGAACGTGTCTGAAAAGTGTCTCAGAAACCAGGTTTTTCTGCGTAAACCTGGTTTCTAACAGCTTCTAAGAGAAAGAAGATGAGATGAGCCACAAGTTAATCCGCGACGTGATGCACCGGGGGGTTATCACCTGCTGGGCCGACGAATCCGCCATTGACATCGCCCGTCGTTTGCATGAGTATGGCATCAATGCTATATTTGTGTTGGACGAAAGCGGACGGGCTGAAGGGGTCATCTCTCAGACCGATCTGGCCCGTGCCTATGTGCAGGGTGATTGGCAGTACCGAACCGCAGACGAAATTATGACCCCCAACGTAGTCACTATCATCGGTGATATCCCCCTCGACGTTGCCACCCAGATGATGCTTGACCAGCGCATCCATCGGCTGCTCATCGTGCAAGGGGGACGCACCCCTAATCGGCCGGTCGGCGTGCTTTCGTTGAGCGACGTGGTACGTGAGATGGCTAATACGCCCGAGGAGTAGGCTGGAGTTGACCAGGTGATCAGCAAGCTGGTGCGTGATTTGATGCACATTGGCGTTACCACCTGCCAGGCCGACACACTCCTGGTAGAAGCCGTGCGCATCCTATTCCGCGAGGGTCTCGAATCACTCATCGTACTCGATGGCCATAGCCACGCTGTGGGCATGCTCAGTCGGCGTGAGGCCGTTGCTGCTTTTGGTCAGTCAGGGGCAAACATGCGCGATATCGAGACCCTGACCGTCGGTGAGGTGATGAGGCCTGATATTCCGCAGGTTCCCCCCGACATTCCTGCCACTGCTGCTGCCCAGATCATGCTCGACCAAGGCGTGCGCGAAATCTACCTGATGCATCACGGCGGCGGCATCAGTTGGCCGGCGGCTGTGTTACGCTTTGAGGACGTGTTGCGCTACCTGGCAGCCGAGTCCGAAGCCGATGTGGCCGACATGGGTGCTGGCGCACCACGTAAATCGCCGATTGAAGCGTTTATAGAACGCTATTCAAAGGCCCAATAAAGGTGGGCCGAAAATCAGTTCTTGGTAATCACAATCAAAGGAGGTTGTCGTAGATGCCAACCATCGAAGTCCCCAAAGAGAAGTGGAGCGGAAAAGTTCGCGAAATCACCTTGGGCGCTACCGCTGCCGACGGCGGTACGCGCGCTAAAACCGTTACAGTGGGTGGTGAAACCACGCTCCCATTCCTCCATTTTGAGGGGGAGATACCCCATCCCCCTGTGATCGCGGTTGAAGTGCAGGACCGTAAGCCTGCCGATTGGTCCCCTGTATTGCTAGAGGCGTGGGGTGATGTGACAGAGGATACCGCTGCCTGGGCTAAAATGGCCGAGGAGGTCGGCGCTGATATCGTGCTGCTCAAGTTCACCCCACACAATGACTTGACCCCCGACTATGCCCGACAGAAACTGCGCCAGGTGCTGAGTGATACCGGCTTACCCCTCATCGTTTTTGGGCCAGGACAGGCTGACCTGGATAACGAGATCCTGGTCGCCGTCGCTGAGGAAGGCAAGGGTGAGAACCTGGTGCTGGGTGTGTGTGAGGACAAGAATTATCGTACCATCGTTGCCGCTGCACTGGCCCACCGCCATTTGGTCAACGCCCGTACGGCTATGGATGTGAACCTGGCCAAGCAACTCAACATCCTCATCAGCGATATGGGGCTGCCAATGGAGCGTATCCTGATGGACCCGACCACCGGAGCCTTGGGCTACGGTATGGAGTACGGCTACAGCGTCATGGAACGACTGCGGATTGCAGCCATGCAAGGGGACAGCATGACCCAGCAACCGATGCTTGTCACGCCAGGCGAAGAGGCGTGGCGTACCAAGGAGGCGCGCGCCGGCGAGGGCGTCCCCGAGGTCTGGGGCGATTGGGCCGAGCGGGCTATCAACTGGGAAACGCTTACCGCCAGCACCCTTATAGAGTCAGGGGCCGACATTGTGGTGTTGCGCCACCCCGAGTCGGCCAAGCGGGTGCGAGCGATGATCAATGCGCTGATGAATAAGGAGTGATGCGTACCCATAGGTCCCCTTTGGGGAAAACGCGAAACGTCATGCGCCGTACGTACCCGTGATAGGTTTCGCTCCTCACGTTTCACGCTTTACGCAATACGTGCCAGCCAACCAACTAAACCAGCTAACGGATCAACTATTGGAGGTAAACTATGGCTCTTTCTGGCCTTGAAATCTATAAGCTTCTACCCGCCAGCAGTAAGAATCCAGAGGTTAAGAAGCATGCTAACTGCAAGGAGTGCAGTTTTCCCACCTGCTTGGCTTTTGCCATGAAGCTTGCTCAAAAGCAGGCCGAATTGGCTCAGTGCCCCTACGTGGAAGAAGAATCGAAGGTCAAGCTCGAGGCCTCAGCTGTGCCACCCATCCGGCTCATCGCCATCTCGGCTGATGGGCACAAGCGGGAGGTGGGTAACGAAACTGTGCTCTTCCGCCACGAAAAGACTTTCTATCATCAGCCTGGTCTTTTCATCCGCGTGAAAGACACCCAGCCCGACGCTGCGGAGGTAGCAAACGCTGTCGGCCAATACGTGGTAGAGTACGTGGGTATGGATCTCACCCTGGACGGCGTCGCCGTCGAAGCCGCTGGCGGCGATTTCGCGGCCACGGTAGCTGCCGTCAAAGCGGCCTGTCCTTTGCCCCTCATTCTGCTGACTGAAGACCCTGCCACCGCCGAGGCTGGCCTGAAAGCGGCTCAAGGGATTCGGCCCTTGCTGTGGGCCGCCACCCCGGACAATTGGCAGGCGATGGCTAAACTGGCCGCCCAATTCAAAGTCCCGTTGGCTGTGCGCGTAGATGGGGGTGATCTGGATGCCCTGGCAGCCTTGGCTGAACAGGTGAAAGGAGCCGGCGTTGAGGACATCGTACTTGACCCTGGCGTGCGCGATTATAACAGCAGCCTGTCCGTCTTTACCCAACTGCGGCGGCTCGCTCTGAAGAAGAACGAACGCAAAGTGGGCTACCCCATCATCGCCTTTGCCGGCGATGATCCCATCCTGGGTGGTCAGCACATCGCCAAATACGCTGGCTTCATCATCCTCGACGGCTTCAGCCCCGGCACCGTCTATCCCTTGCTGGTGATGCGGGCCAACATCTTCACTGACCCTCAAAAGCCCATCCAGGTGAAGCCTGGCATCTACGAGATCAACAACCCCAAACCAAGCGATCCGTTGATGGTCACGACGAACTTCTCTATCACCTACTTCTCTGTGGCCAATGAGATCGAGAGTAGTGGCATCCCCGGCTGGCTGCTGGTCGCTGACGCTGAAGGCATGAGCGTTTTGACCGCCTGGGCGGCTGGCAAGTTCGACGCTGAGCGTATCGCCAAGAGCGTGAACACCACCGGCATTGCCGATAAGTTGGGGCACAAACGTCTCATCATCCCCGGCCACGTGGCCGTATTGATGGGTGAATTGGAAGAAGAACTACCGGGCTGGGAGATCAACGTTGGCCCGCGCGAAGCGGTGGACTTGCCCAATTATCTCAAGATGCAGTGGGGATAAAGGTAGAGGAGGAGCACGATCGCTACGCACAGCATACGCTTTGAGCCTTCCGGCGAGACCGTTCAGGCACCAACCGGCGCGCTCCTTTCCGAGGTAGCGCGCCAGGCTGGCCTGGATCTGAATATGCCCTGCGGCGGTCAGGGGCGCTGCGGACGTTGTGCTGTCATAGTGCAAGACGGGGCAGGGGTGCGTCGCCGCTCCACGCTGCGCCTCACTTCCGATGACTTGGCGGCTGGCTATGCCCTGGCCTGTCAGACTGTAATCGAAGGGGACGCGGTCGTCACGATCCCGCCGCAGGAGAAGATCGAACGGCGGCTGGTGACCGATAAGACGGCCGACAAGGTCACCCTGCCTTTTATCTACGACCCTGTCCGGCAGCAGCCGATGCGCTTGTTCCCGCTGACGCTCGATCCGCCCAGTATGGCCGACCAGACCGACGATTGGTCCCGTCTGAGACGGGCTATGGTTGGTGCTCGTTTGCCATTGCTTGCCCGATGGGATCCGGCCAGTGATAACTGGTTGCATCTGAAAGAAGCTGTGGATACTACCCGTGAGATAACCGATCTGGTTGCCGACCTCCCCACCTTGCGCCGACTGGGGCCGGCACTGCGAGAGCATAACTGGACTGTCGCCTCCGTTGTCGAGATGGACACGTGGGATCATCCCGATGGGCCATCTCGCCTGGTGGACCTGCTACCCCCAGACCACACGGAGCACTTATGGGGTGCCGCTGTGGACATTGGCACCACCACTGTCAGTCTATACCTGGTGGACTTGTTGAACGGGGAAGTGGTCACCAAGGCTGCCGAGTACAACGGTCAGATCAAGCGTGGCGAAGATGTCATCTCGCGCATCATCTATGCCAGCAAAAACAACGGGCTGGGGGAGCTACAGACCATGGTCGTCGGCACCATCAATGAATTGCTCGAGCGGGCAGCACGGCGGGCCAAAATCAGCCCCTCGGAAATCTACAAGATGACGGTAGCCGGCAACAGCACGATGATCCACCTGTTTCTGGGCCTGCCTCCCAACTCGATTCGACTGGAGCCCTTCGTCACTACCATCAACCACCCGTCTCCCGTGCGTGCCAGCGAATTGGGCATCAACATTCATCCCCAGGCCAACGTGGACTGTTTGCCTGGCGTGGCCAGCTACGTGGGTGCTGACATCTCTGCGGGCGTCATCGGCTCACAGATGTGTGACAGTAGCGCTCTCACCCTTTTCCTCGACGTGGGCACCAATGGGGAGATGGTGTTGGGCGACTGCGATTGGTTGATCAGTTGTGCCTGCTCGGCTGGCCCTGCTTTCGAAGGGGCTGGTGTGCAGGATGGTATGCGCGCCACCATTGGCGCTATCGAGGAGGTGTGGATCAACAGCGAAACCTACGAACCTACTTATCGGGTGATCCCTAACCCCAGGTTAGAGGCCCAGGGCCAGCCGACGCCGCCCCATGGCATTTGCGGATCGGGGCTCATCTCGTTGCTCTCGGAGATGTTCATCACTGGCGTGATAGATAAGGCAGGCAACCTGAATTTCGATTTAGGCTCCCCCCGTATCCGCCCGGGAGAACACGGCCCCGAATACGTTGTTGCCTGGGGAAACGAAACCGAGCAGGGTCGTGACATCGTCATTACCAAAGTGGACATTGATAACCTGATCCGAGCCAAAGGTGCCATCTACGCTGGCTTCACCGTCTTGGCGCAGAGCATAGGCATTGACCTGGCCATGGTCGAACGGGTGCTCATCGGTGGTTCCTTTGGCCAATATATCAACATCGAGAAGGCCATCCAGATAGGGTTGTTACCTGACTTGCCCTGGGAGAAATTCCATTTCCTGGGCAACACTTCCTTGCGGGGCGCGCTGCTGGCTCTGCTCGATCGAGAATATCGCCAGCGAATAAGCGAAGCAGCCGAAAAGATGACCTACCTGGAACTCTCGGCTGACAACACTTTTTATGAAGCCTTCACTTCGGCCCTCTTCTTGCCCCACACCGACCTGAGCCAATTCCCGTCGGTGGCTGAGGTACTGAGGGCTCGCGA
>JAHELX010000002.1:0-3258 GCA_024643945.1 Anaerolineales bacterium | reverse complement strand
AGTGACCATTTACCAAGGAGGGTAAAGCATGTACATCATCGGTGAAAACATCCATATCATCTCACAAAAGGTCAAGGAAGCGATCGCTGAGCGGGACATTAAGTTCTTCCAAGACCTGGCAGTGAAGCAGGTCGAAGCCGGCGCCGATGCCTTGGATTTGAACATCGGCCCCCAAAAGAAAGCGGGCCACGAGATTATGCCCTGGCTGGTGAAAGGCGTCCAAGAAGTGGTAGAGGTGCCGATCTCGCTTGACACCACCAATTTGGCTGCCATTGAAGAAGGGCTCAAAGTGGCCAAAGGACAGTGCATCATTAATTCCTCCTCTGCCGAGGAAGAGCGGTTGGCAACAGTCCCCCCCCTGGCCAAGAAGTACAACGCCAAGCTCATTGCTCTCACAATGGGTAAAGGGGGCATTCCCGTCAGTGCCGAGGAGCGAGTGAATATCGCTCTGGAGAAACTCATCCCGCGTGCGATGGAGCTCGACATGCCTATGGAAGACTTGCTCATAGACCCGCTGGTGCTGACTGTGAGTGGCTGCCAGGAGTACTGCCCTGAGTGTGTGGAGGCAGTGCGCATTCTTAAACTCGCAGGTGATCCGCCACCGATGACCAACGTCGGCCTGAGCAACGTGTCCAACGCTGTTCCGCGTGAAATGCGCCCCCTCATCAACCACACCTACTGTGTGATGCTGATGGCTGCCGGCGTGGATTACGCCATTGCTGATCCGCTGGATGAACAACTGAAAGACTTCATCCGCATCGTCAACGAGCGGGACGACAGCACTGGCGTCGCCAAATTGCTTCTCACGCTGCACGACAAGACGGCGGCGATGGAAAAGCTCTCCGCCGATGACGTGGATATGAGTGATCCCGGGCAAGTGGACATCTTCAAAACGGTGCAGATCCTTTACAATGACGTCATCTACACCGACTCGTATCTGCGGGTGTGATGCTATGAGGCAGGTAGCCTCTATGCTCGGCTGTCGGCCATTGGCTGTCAGCCTCTAGGAGGACAATCATGTTCAAAGAAGAGCAAACCATCAACGTTGATGAACTCTTGGCCAAAGCCAAAAAGCCTTCGGCCGATGCTATGAAGTTGCACCCCTTTTACCGCGGCAAAGTTGAAACGGCTTTGAAATGCGCTGTGCGCGATTCAAGTGACTTCGCCATATGGTATACCCCCGGTGTGGCAGCCCCTTGCCGCGCTATTGCCAAAGATCCGGAGAAGGTATACGACTACACTAACAAGTGGAATACTGTGGCGGTGGTCAGTGACGGCACCCGAGTGCTGGGGCTGGGAGACATTGGCCCCAAGGCTGGCCTGCCGGTGATGGAAGGCAAAGTTCTGCTTTACAAGTACCTGGGCGGCGTGGATGGCACGGCCATCATGCTCGACACCAAAGATCCCGATGAAATCATCAGAACCGTCTTGCTGCTGCAACCTTCCTTCGGCGGCGTGAACCTGGAAGACTTGTCGCAGCCCAAATGCTTCCGCATCCTCGATACCCTGCGCGAAAAAGCCGAGATCCCCGTGTGGCACGACGACCAGCAGGGCACGGCTACCGTCACCCTGGCCGGCTTGATGAATGCGCTCAAAGTGGTGGGTAAGAAGCTAAGCGAGTTACGCATCGCCTTCATCGGCTGTGGTGCAGCCAACGTCGCTATCTCGCGCTTGGTCTTCGCCGCTGGTGCTGACCCCAAAATCTGCCGAATGGTGGACAGTAAGGGCATCCTGGGCAAACACCGCAAGGACCTGGAAATGCGCAAAGCCGAATACGTGGACAAATGGCGACTTTGCCGGATCACCAATGCCGAAGGGTGCGAAGGTGGTATCCCAGAGGCGATGCAAGGCGCCGACGTGGTCATTGCCGTATCGAAGCCCGGCCCAGACACCATTCTGCCTGAATGGGTGGCAAAGATGAACAAGGATGCCATTCTTTTTGCTTGCGCTAACCCGGTGCCCGAAATCTGGCCTTGGGAAGCAAAAGGGGCTGGCGCTGCCGTTGTGGCAACGGGACGTTCTGACTTTCCCAACCAGGTGAACAACTCGCTTGGCTTCCCCGGCATCTTCCGAGGGACCCTCGACGTACGTGCCCGCACCATCACCGACGAGATGTGCTTCGCGGCTGCTGAGGCTTTGGCCAACCAGATTGGCGACCGGCTGGACGAGGAGCACATCTTGCCTACAATGGACGATTGGGAAGTCTTCCCGCGCGAGGCAGCCGCTGTTGGTATGAGGGCCCAGGAGCAAGGGGTGGCACGGCTACAGATGAGCTACGATGACCTGCTCGATCACGCCAAGACTATCATCAAGCGCTCCCGTGACCTGACTCATACAATGATGCGCGAGGGTTTCATCGCTGAACCACCAAACAATTCAGATTAACTTTGTGAGCTTTGTCACTGTAAAACAAGACAATCGGCACTAACGCCGGGAGGTCAAGATCATGTATGATTTAGTTGTGGTCGGGGGAGGACCCGCAGGCCTCACCGCAACCATTTACGCCATCCGCAAGCGGCTAAATGCTTTGCTTGTGTCGAAAGACCTGGGAGGCAAGACTAATTTCCGCTTGGAGCTGCCGGGTGTAGAAGTTTATCAGGTGATCCGAGGGCTCGATATCGTGAGTAAGTTCAGGAGTGAGCTGGAGTACCTGGATTTTGCTCGCCATATGGAACCTGTTGAGCGTATCAGTCGGCACCAAGACGTGTTTGCTGTCCATACCAAGGGAGGCGACGAGATCCTGACCAGGGCGGTTATCATCGCCAGCGGTACCCAGCACCAACACTTGAACGTGCCGGGCGAGAAAGAGTTCTTGATGCGTGGCCTTTGTTACTCGGCTTTAAGTTATGCGCCACTTTTCATTGATAAGACTACCGTCGTCATAGGCGACGGTGAACTGGCCCTGCGCTCGGCCGCCGAATTGGCAACTGTGGTCGAACACATCTACCTGGTAGGGCCGACTGGCGAAGTGCTCGATTCGATCCTGGGCAAAAAGCTGAAAGCCGCAGAAAATGTCACCGTTCTGGAAAGCTACCGGGTCACTGAGATTTCGGGAAAGGATTACGCTGAACGGATCGTAGCTAAGGGGCCCGAAGGCCAGGAAGTGGAGATTAGCGCCGATGGCACCTTCATTGAGCTGGCTCTCATTCCCAACTCAGAGATGGTGGCCGGCCTGGTTGACTTCGATGCGCAGGGTCGCATCAAAGTCGACTCGCGCAATCGCACCAGCGTTCCCGGCATTTTCGCCGCTGGTGACGT
>JAHELX010000131.1 GCA_024643945.1 Anaerolineales bacterium | reverse complement strand
GTTTTACGTTTCACGTTTTACGCTTTACGTTTCACGTTTTACGCTTTACGCACATTATGTGAATCGAACTTACTCCAGAAGGGAGGAACAGCACAATGGCCAATCTCAAACCCGGCGACCGAGCCATCCCCTTTACCCTGCCCGGCGTGGACGATAAACAACACGCCCTGGCCGACCATGCCGACAAAGAAGCCGTAGCCGTCATCTTCAGTTGCAACCATTGCCCGTACGTGCGTGCCTGGGAAGACCGCATGGTCCAGATTCAGGCCGATTACGCCGACAAAGGGGTGCAATTGATCGCCATTAACGCCAACGACGCCCGGAGATATCCAGACGACAGCTTGCCCAAGATGAAAGAGCGTGCGCGCGAGAAGGGTTTCAACTTCCCCTACCTCCACGACGAAACGCAAGAGACAGCACGCGCTTATGGCGCTGAACGCACACCGGAAGTCTTTCTCTTTGACAAGGGGGGGATATTGCGCTACCACGGCGCGATTGACGACAACTATGATGACCCCAAAGCTGTCCAGAGTCACTACCTGCGCCAGGCCCTCGACGCGGTGCTGGCCGGCCAGGCCCCGCCGAAAGTTGAGACCCCACCTGTGGGCTGCACTGTTAAGTGGAAGTAGCGGATAAGGTTCTATCCGCCCAGGCGACGGAAAGGAGATCGTGATATGGCAAAAACAGTCGTTCTTATAGGTGCCCTGGACACAAAGGGCAAGGAGTTTGCCTTCGTCAAGGATCTCATCGAACAGCAAGGGCTCAAAACCCTGGTGATTGATTTTGGGGTTCTGGGCGAGCCAGTTTTTGAATCCGATATTGGACGAGAGGAGGTTGCCTGAGCGGGTGGCGGCGACCTGGCCCATCTGCGCACTGGCGAACACAAAGACCAGGCGATGAAGACGATGGCGACCGGGGTTGCAGCCATCGTCCGCAAGCTGTACGACGAGGGCAAGCTTCATGGGATCCTCGGCATGGGAGGCAGCGGGGGGACCTCCATCGCCACGACTGGGATGCGCACCCTACCGATCGGTGTGCCCAAGGTAATGGTTTCCACTGTAGGTGGGGGTGACGTCAGCGCCTTCGCCGGGACGAAAGACATCACCTTTATCCCCTCTATCGTAGATGTAGCCGGGATCAATCGCATCAGCCGCACCATCTACAGCAATGCGGCGGGAGCCATTGCCGGGATGGTGAAGGTAGAATCGCCTGCGGCCTCTGGTCAGGAAAAGCCACTGATTACAGCTTCGATGTTTGGCAACACGACGCAAGCCGTGGATCGGGCACGCGGTGTTATGGAGGAGAAGGGCTACGAGGTGTTGGTCTTTCACGCCACCGGCACCGGCGGTAAGACGATGGAGAGCCTGATCACCGACGGCTACATCGTGGGATCCATGGACATCACCACTACCGAGTTGGCGGACGAAGTTTGCGGCGGCGTGCTCAACGCAGGGCCAGATCGGTGTATGGCGGCCTCACGGGCGGGCATACCGGCTGTCCTGGTGCCCGGCTGCGTCGACATGGCCAATTTTTGGGGTATTGACACCGTTCCCGAAAAGTATAAGAACCGCAATCTCTATGAATGGAACCCCAACGTCACCTTGTTACGGACCAACGTTGAGGAGAACATCCGAATTGGCGAGATGATCGCCGCAGCCGCTAACGCAGCTACGGCGCCGGTTGCCATTCTGCTGCCGCTCAAGGGTGTCTCGATGCTGGACAGCAAAGGGGGTGATTTTTGGGATCCCGAGGCGGACCAGGCGTGTTACGACGCCATCAAGAAAAATCTCAAGCCAGGTATCCCGGTGATCGAGATGGACCACAACGTCAATGATCCGGAATTTGCCGACAAAGTGGCCGAAACTCTGTTGGATATGTTGCAAAAGTAGGAGGCGACACATCATGGCAATCCCGCGCGATGAAATTCTCAAAAGGTTGAAAGCGCAGGTTGCAGCCGGCAGGCCAATTGTTGGCTGCGGCGCGGGTACTGGCATCTCGGCCAAGTTCGCTGAGGCCGGCGGCGCTGACTTGATCATCATCTACAACTCCGGGCGCTATCGCATGGCGGGGCGCGGCTCACTGGCCGGTCTGATGCCTTACGGCGATGCCAACGGCATTGTGGTGGAGATGGCGTCCGAAGTGCTGCCCGTAGTGAAAGACACTCCAGTGCTGGCTGGTGTGTGTGGCACCGACCCCTTCCGCCTGATGCCCGTTTTTCTCAAGCAGTTGAAAGAGATAGGATTCTCCGGCGTGCAGAACTTCCCCACAGTGGGGCTGATTGATGGCAATTTCCGCGCCAACCTGGAAGGCACAGGCATGGGCTATGACAAAGAGGTGGAGATGATACGGCTGGCCCACGAACTGGATATGTTCTGCTCGCCTTATGTCTTCGACCCCGACCAGGCCGAAGCCATGGCCAGGGCCGGTGCCGACATGCTGGTCGGGCACGTAGGTTTGACCACCGCCGGCAGCATCGGGGCGGCTGTTGCCTTCAGCCTGGACGAAGCGATCGAGCGTGTACTGGCGATGGCCAATGCGGGGCGTAAAGCTAATCCAGACATCATGGTCATCTGTCACGGCGGCCCATTCGACGAGCCTGAAAACGTCGGCAAGGCTCTGGCCAGTATGCCCGGCATTGCCGGTTTCTTTGGCGCATCGTCCATTGAACGCTTGCCCACTGAGCGTGCCATTAGAGGGCAGGTGGAATCGTTCAAGAGCCTCAAATTGGCTTAGGGCTCTGTGAAAGGAAATTTGCTTTTCTGCGCGGGCTCAATATAATGTTAGCCACCAAGTGAATATGCCTGGTAGAGGTGCCTTCAGGCCCGGATGCCAAGGCTTAAAGGCGAAGCCGGTGACACCTGCACTGATGCGGTGCAGGTGAAGTCCGGCGCTGTCCCGCAACTGTAAGGTCATTAGGCAGTGGACAGTAGACAGTAGTCGGGGAAAGACTACCTCTGACTACTGACTTCTGGCTACTGACTTGTGGCCAAGCCAGGACGCCCGCCTCTATCGGCTCCACACAACCTCGCGGAAGGGGGATGGGAGCGTGATTCGTGCGCCCTGAAACACCCCCTGGCCAATCGGCAAGGGGGTTCCGTTTGCTACCCGACCTTATCTGGCAAGGTCGGGCTTCTTTTTTGGATGGCCGGTGATAGTTCGACAATGGCTGCAACCTGGATCGATGATCGGCAACATATCACATCCGGTCATCTGTATGAAAAGCTTCCTTTTATTTCACCTTCACGCTTAAAAAAACAGGGAGGTTTGCCCTGATGAAACGCTCAACCGCAATGACCGCAATCCTTGTCCTGATGGGACTTCTCGCCGCCGTCACGCTTGTAGCGTGCGGATCGGCTGCGAGGCCAGAGCCAGCAGGGGCGCTATCAATCGCCACACCTATCCCGCCCACACCGACTTCGTCCCCCCCCACAGTGACTCTCGCCGCCTTTCCTCTCACGCTGAGTGATGGCCTGGGGCGGGAGGTAACTCTAAAGGCTGTCCCCAGTCGCATCGTCTCGCTGGCCCCGTCCAACACTGAGATTCTCTTTGCGGTCGGCGCTGGTGACCAGGTCGTAGGTGTCACCAAGTACTGCAACTACCCACCTGAAGCCCAAACCCGGGAGCAAGTGGGCGGTTTTTCGGCCGACACCATCAGCGTGGAAACCGTCGTTGCTCTGGAGCCGGACCTGGTTCTCGCCATTGGCGAAAGTCAGCGGCCGGTGATCGAGGCTCTGGAACAAGTTGGTATCCCGGTTGCAGCGCTGACGGCCAATACCTTCGACGACGTATACGCCAACATCGAACAGGTAGGGCGACTGACAGGCCACCAGGAAGAAGCCACCCAGGTGGTATCGGAAATGCAGAAGCGCGTAGAGACGGTCACAACCGTCGTCGCGGCGGTTCCGCCAGAAGAGCGTCTGCCTGTATTTTGGGAAGTTTGGGATGAACCACTGATGACGGCGGGGCCGTCCACCTTCGCAGGACAGGCAATTGAACTGGCGGGTGGGGTCAACATCTTCGCCGATGTGACCCAGGATTACCCCCAAGTCAGCACGGAGGAAGTGGTCAAACGCAATCCGGCTGTAATCCTGGGCCCGGACACTCACGGCGATAAACTGAATCCCGACCAGGTAATCCAACGCCCTGGCTGGGATCAGATTGAGGCTGTGAGGGAAGGACGCGTCCACCTGATCGATGGTGACATCGTCTCCCGGCCAGGCCCGCGTCTAGCCGAGGGTTTGGAGGCTGTAGCCCATGCCCTTTACCCCGACCTGTTCAAGTAGGGATACGGCAGCGTAACACATTGATCAAATGGTGTATGCGGTATGAGTAAACGCGGATATATTGCCTCTCTGCTCATTTTATCAGGTCTCCTGGCCCTGGTCGTGTTGCTCAGCCTGGGAGTGGGAGCAGTGGCTGTGCCGCCGGGACGGGTGCTGGGTGTGTTGCTTTCTCTCTCTGGATCAGAGGCGAGCCGGACTGAGGTTGCCATCATATGGGACCTGCGCCTGGCGCGCGTGTTACTGGCTGCACTCATCGGCGCCGGGCTGGCGGGCGCTGGTGCGGCCTTTCAAGGGCTCTTCCGCAACCCATTGGCCGATCCTTTTGTGGTGGGCGCTTCAGGCGGAGCAGCCCTGGGGGCGACTCTGGCCATCACCGCCGGCCTGCGTTGGAGCGGCGCCGGGTTTGGTCCCGTACCTCTGGCGGCTTTCATCGGGTCGCTGCTGGCTGTGGCCGTCGTCTACAGTGTGGCCGAGATGGGAGGCACAGCTCCGGCCATTGCGCTGCTCCTGGCCGGCGCCGCCCTCAGCATGCTGCTATCGGCCATCGTCTCCCTGCTGATGATCGTCAACGACCGGGGCTTGCACGAGACCTTTGCCTGGCTTTTGGGAGGGCTGTCGGGGCGGAGCTGGCCACATCTTTGGGCCAGCGCCCCCTACCTGTTGGTTGGCCTGGGTGGGTTGTGGCTCATGGCTCGTCCGCTGGATGCCCTGGCCTCCGGCGAAGAGACAGCTCAAAGCCTGGGATTGCCCCCAGCCCAGGCCCGGGGTGCGGTGGTCGCAGCCGCCAGCCTGGCCACGGCGGCGGCCGTGGCAGCAGGAGGCATCATCGGCTTCGTGGGCCTCATCGCGCCCCACATCGCCCGGCTCCTCTTCGGCGCCAACCATGCCCGCCTGATCCCCATCAGCGCGCTGCTGGGAGCCTTGCTCCTGCTCCTGGCCGACGACCTGGCGCGCACTGCCCTGGCCCCGCTGGAGTTGCCGGTAGGTATCGTCACCGCTTTGTTGGGAGGGCCATTCTTCCTTTACCTGCTCAAGACTCGTCAGCATGAGTTGGGAGGTGGATGATGACAACTCTGGAAGCGCATGATCTCACCTGTGCGTATAACGGCCGGCCTGTGCTAACCGGTCTCTCGCTGACTGCACATCCTGGCCAGATATTGGCGCTCATCGGCCCTAATGGCGCCGGGAAGACCACCTTGCTGCGGGCGATGGCCCGCCTGCTGCGCCCGCGTGAAGGGGTGCTGCTCTTGGGCGATCAGCAGGTATGGCAGTTGTCCCCACGAGCAGTGGCGCGTCAATTGGCCCTGGCTCCTCAAAGTAATGGCGACAACTGGCCGCTCAGCGTAGAGCAGGCCGTGGCCTTGGGCCGCGCTCCCCACCGGGGCTGGTTCCTACCGTTCTCGGCCGAAGATCGCGAAGCTGTCCAGCAGGCGATTCGGCGGACGGGCCTGGATCCCCTGCGCCGGCGGCTGGTGACGCAACTATCGGGCGGGGAGCAGCGGCGGGTGCTCCTGGCCCGGACGCTGGCCCAGGAGCCACAGGTGCTTCTGCTGGACGAACCCACCGCCCACCTGGACCTCAAGTATCAAACTGAGATCCTGGAATTGGTGCGCCAACTCGCCCATCGGGACGGCCTGGCAGTCGTCATTACCCTGCATGATCTGAACCAGGCCGCCTTGTGTGCTGATCGGCTGGCCCTGCTGGCTGAAGGCCGATTGCTGGCCGTTGGCGAGTCAGAGGATGTGCTGATACCGTCTTACCTGGCCCAGGCCTATGGCGTGCCGGTCGTCGTCACCCGGCACCCGCTCTATGGCACGCCGATGGTGATACCCATCGTCAGGAGGTAAGGATAGAGATTAGAGATTGGAGACTTGTGAACAGGAGGTTTGCTATGGATGAGGCACCCGATATGGCACCTTACGCCCGGCACATATTCATTTGCACTGGCGAATTCTGCGACCCCAAAGGACGAGCTGAGAGTCTGTATGCACAGTTGGGGCATATGCTGGGGGACATAGGTCGCTATGATAATCCCCGGCGGGTGAAACGAGGCCAGACTCCGTGTCTCGGCGTGTGCGTGGCAGGGCCAATCCTGGTAGTCTATCCCGATGGCATCTGGTACCATCACGTGGATGAAGCGCTGCTGGCACGCATTGTAGAAGAACATCTCAAACAAGACACGCCGGTGAAAGCGCACATATTCCACCAACTGAACCTTGATAATGAGGTGGCGAGCGATGAATCAGGGGAAGGTAACAGGCATGAATGAGGAGGAGGGGGGGGAAGCCCGGCGTAAACGAGCTAAGAAGGGGCTCATCATCGTCAACACAGGCCACGGCAAGGGAAAGACCACCGCCGCCCTGGGAGTGCTGCTGCGCGCATGGGGGCAGGGGATGCGTCCCTGCGTGGTTCAATTTATCAAGCACGAGCGAGGCAACTGGGGCGAAATCAAAGCGGCCCGGCAGTTGGGCATCGAGTGGCACCGGATGGGCGACGGCTTTACCTGGCTCGCCAAAGATATGGACGAAACGGTTGCCAAAGCCGGCCACGCGTGGGCGCTGGCCCAAGAAAAGATTGCCAGCGGCGACTACGACCTCATCATCCTGGACGAGTTCACCTACCCTTTGAAATTTGGTTGGCTCGACGTGGCGGAAGTCATCACCTGGTTGCAGGAACACAAGCCGCCGAAGCTGCACCTGATTATCACCGGGCGCGACGCGCCGCAAAAACTCGTCGCGTTCGCCGACCTGGTCACCGAGATGCTCAAAATCAAGCACCCCTTTGATCAGGACATCCAGGCCCAGCCGGGCATCGAGTTCTAAGTAGCTGTCTGGTAAGTCGTGGGGCAGGCTTTCTAGCCCGCCCGAGCAGCCTGGAAAGGCTGCCCCACGACTTACCAGACACACTCTAACGGAGAGCCAAATGGTGGCACGTTTGGTCATCGCCGGTACCCACAGTGGGGTTGGCAAAACTACGCTCAGCGTCGGTCTGATTGCCGCGCTGCGCCAGCGGGGCCTGAGCATCCAACCCTTCAAGACCGGCCCGGATTACATCGATCCCACCTATCATATGCTGGCGGCCGGGCGGCCCTGCCGCAGCCTGGACACGTGGATGGTGCCACCCGATCGCGTCCGCACCCTCTTTGCCTATGCTGCCAGCGGGGCCGACGTAGCTATCGTCGAAGGGGTGATGGGTCTTTACGACGGTTTTGGCTATGCAGATGAGCAGGGCAGCACGGCCCAGGTGGCGAAGCTACTGGATGCCCCGGTCGTGCTGGTGCTGGACGCCAGCGGAATAGCTCGCAGCGCAGCCGCCATAGCCCTAGGCTACCAGAAATTCGATCTCGATCTGACCCTGGCCGGCTTCATCCTCAACCGGGTCGGCGGCGAAAGCCACGGCCAAGGAGTAGCAACGGCCATCCAACGAGCAACAGGCCGGCGGGTGTTAGGCTGGCTGCCTCACGACCCCTCCCTGGAGATTCCAGAACGGCACCTGGGTTTGGTGCCTACCGCCGAACCCGGCCGCTGGCACGCCTATATCCAGGCTGCGGCCGATCACGTGGCCCGTCATCTGGATCTGGACCGGCTGTTGACTATCACCCAGGAGGCTCAGCCTCTGACTGCATCCAATCCGGCGGCGATCTTGAACAGCGGCCAACTCACCGTGCCTCGCCCTGAGGGCGATCGAAGGGTTGATGGTCATCCGGCCATCGCTGTGGCTCGGGATGAGGCGTTCAGTTTCATCTACGAGGACAACCTGGATTTGTTGCAAGCGGCCGGTGCTGAGATTGTCTTCTTCAGCCCCCTACACGACGCCACTCTGCCCGCGACCACCGCCGGTGTGATTCTTAGCGGCGGCTTCCCAGAACTCTACGCCCATCAACTGGCCGCTAATGAGGGCATGCGGGGAGCATTGCATCAGGCATATGGCCGGGGCGTGCCCATTTACGCCGAGTGTGGAGGTCTTATGTATCTGACGAGATCCATCGTCGACCCCGAGGGGCGAGAACACCCGATGGTTGGCCTATTGCCAGGGCGTTCGGTGATGGCCGGTCGACTCACCCTGGGTTACCGGTTGGCGCAGGCGGCCGGTGATTCCTGGCTGCTGGCGGGGGGCGAGACGGTGCGCGGCCACGAGTTCCACTATTCCACATGGGAAGGCCGCCCTGGCGATCTCCCTGCTGCCTATCGTCTGCTCCCGCCCGATGGACAGGGAGAGCCGCAGCCGGAAGGGGCTTGCCTGGGCAATCTGTGGGCATCTTACGTGCATCTACACTTCTGGAGCAAGCCTGAGTTGGCCGTGCGTTTTGTGGCAGCCTGTCGCCAAGGAGGATAGTCGATGCCTTCCGCTGAGTTAAAGCGTATCGTCTCTCTGGAACCCAGCGTCACCGCCATTCTGTTCGCCCTGGGCCAGGGCAAGCGGCTGGTAGCCGTCAGCGAGTGGTGTGGGCGGCTGGCCGACGTGGGTGATAGACCCCGCTTGCCTTCCACCTGGTCCGCCCGGCCGGAAGACATCCTCCCCCTCGAGCCCGACCTGGTTATCGCCTCGGTCCCTTATCGTGCCGAGACTATCGTAGAGCTCCTGCGGGCCAGGCTGAACCTGCTGTGCCTGTATCCCGAGCGCATCAAGGACGTCTACGCCCACATTGCCTGGTTGGGCCGGCTCACCGGCGCGGCCGATGAAGCGGAACGAGTGATCGCCCACATGCGGGCGGACTTCGAGGCCATTCGCCAGCGGGTGGACGGTCTACGCCGTCCGCGGGTTTACGCGGAGATGTGGCCCAAGCCGCCCATGAGCAGCCCGGCGTGGGTGGCTGAGCTGGTGGAGATTGCCGGAGGGCAGTTCGTGCCAGAGAAGCCAGGCCGGGCCGTGACAGATGAAGAGATCGTCGAGGCTGATCCCGAGATTATCGTAGCGGCCTGGGCCGGGGTAGCCCATCCGCCTCTGGAGCAGGTAAGCCAGCGCGCCGGTTGGGACCAGTTAAACGCCGTACGGGAGGGACGCGTGGTCGCTGTGGATGAAATCTGGCTCAATGTGCCAGGGCCAAACCTGGCCCGGGGTGCGCGACTGCTGGCGGACGCGATTCACCCGGAGTTGGTTGCCTCCAATGATGCATAAAGTTGTTTACGGCGCGGGCCCAACATGTGCAGCCTTGCCAGCCACCTGCGGCGAATTGGTTCAAGGGACGTTGGATGGCATACCCTGCCTGGTTTCCTGTCCTATCGGCCGCTACAGCATGGCCGAAGTCCGCCTGCGGCCGGGGCCAGGTTGGGATGTGCCGCTCGATGCAGCCAAGGCGACCGCCGCGCTACGGGATGGCCTGGCATACCTGGACCGGCCGGAGTTGGGGGGGCGACTGCGACTGGTCACGGACCTGCCTCGTGGCCGGGGCTACGCCTCCAGTAGCGCCGACGTTGGCGCGACGCTCTTCGCCCTGGGCCAGGCAATGGGGCAACCACTGACGTCTGAGGAGGTGGCCCAACTGGCCGTAGGTGTCGAGCCCAGCGACAGCACACTCTTCCCCGGCCTGACTCTGTTCGATCACCGCGGCGGCGGCTTCCACGAGTGCCTGGGGCCAGCGCCCTCCCCCCGGCCCGCCCCGTCCTGGGACCGAGACGGGACCAGGGCTGGCGCGAGCCACCTGTGCCGCGCCGACAGGTGCAGGCAGGGCGGGCTGGCGGTGGTGGTCCTTGATCCCGGGGGCGAGGTGGATACGCTGGCCTTCAACCGGGTTGATCACAGAGGAACGTTGCGCCGGCTGGCTCCTGAACACCGGCGAGCGTTTGCTCTGTTGCGAGAAGGGCTGGAACAGAGGGATTGGGAGGCTCTGGGCGAGGCGGTTACCCTAAGCGCCTGCGCCCATCAGGCCATTCTGCCTGATCCATTATTAGAGCCGGCCCTGGACCTGGCGAGGGAGGTGGGTGCCCTGGGGGTCTGCCGGGCGCATAGTGGCACGCTGCTGGGACTGCTGCTGGACCCGGTCCACGCCGACGTGCCGGCGATAGTCGACTTCGTCGCCCATCGCCTGCCGGATGGGGTAAGCGTTGCATGCTATCCCCTGGTGGACGGCGGACCTCGATATAATGTGAGCCTGGGGGTCGTTCGATCACAACGCCGGCACCAGGGTGAAGCCGGCGATGGCGAAGTGTTGATCCAAAGTGAAGGCCTGAGTGATGCCTCGTTCTTGCATCAGAGCGAAACTGACAGCATCAGCAAAACTGAAGTCCTGGTCGTCGTACTGGTATAGGATCTGTTTGGCTTCAGCTTCAAGACGGGCATTTGCATACACGATCTCAATCCTGGGACTCTCGTTGACACTTTTCAGAAAGGTGACTGCTGCCTGTTGACCAAGCCTGCGGCGCAATAAGATATGCGCTTCGGCCACCATCAGGCTGGTGGTCACCAAAGTGATCTGGCTGTTTAGCAAATCGGAGTAGGTCTTTACCGAATCTTTGTGATGCGTCTCACTATTGTCAGCGATAGAGATCCATGCACTGGCATCCACGAAGACCTGCTGAGACATTAACGGTTGATCTCCTTGCCAAGTTCTTGGACTAAGTGTTCATCATGGCGTGTCCCCAGATCACTGGTACCGGTACTGCCCAGCCCAATGATCTTCCAGGCCGGGTCTGTCTCTACTGGCAACTGGTCAATCATAAGATCCACACTGCGACGGATCAATTCCGACAGAGAGACGCCCTCCTCAGCCGCCAGTCTGCGCAGTGTCCGGTCCTGCCTTTCTTCCAGGTATACCTGGATCGGTCGTTTGGTCAAAGTTGTCATGGTATCCATCCTTTCCGATTAGATGATTTGATTATACATCACTATTATCTCATTAGCCAATCATGATAGTGTAAGGAGCACCAGAAAGCAAGGAGAAACAGTATGCCACTCGAAAACCTCGTCTCACAAATCACCCCGCTGGACAAATCAGCGATGGCAGCGGCGCGCGCTCGCCAGGACATGCTGACCAAGCCGCAGGGCAGCCTGGGGCGGCTGGAAAGTCTTTCGATCCAACTGGCAGGGATCAGCGGCAACCCACGGCCCCAGATGGAGCATAAAGTCATCGTCACCATGGCCGGGGACCATGGTGTGGTGGCTGAGGGAGTCAGTGCTTATCCGCAGGAGGTTACTCCCCAGATGGTGGCTAATTTCCTGCGCGGCGGGGCAGCGATTAACGTCCTGGCCCGACACGTAGGGGCGCGCGTGGTGGTGGTAGATATGGGCGTGGCCGCTGAAATGAAGCCTCATCCTGACCTGGTGGATAAGAAGGTGGCACCGGGCACCGCCAACATCGCCCAGGGGCCGGCCATGAGTCGGGAACAGGCCGTCCAGGCCCTGTTGGCCGGAGCAGAAGTCGTAGAAGCAGAGTTCGCGCGGGGACTGGACATCCTGGGTACCGGCGACATGGGCATCGGCAACACGACACCCTCGGCGGCCATTGCCGCTGCCATAACTGGCCGCTCCCCGGCTGAAGTGGTGGGCCGGGGCACC
>JAHELX010000783.1 GCA_024643945.1 Anaerolineales bacterium | reverse complement strand
CGCGGACAGCTCGACCCTGGCTGTAGCCGCCCCATCTTTGCCGGTTGGGCCGACCCTCCAGGCCACAGGCTTCGCCGGCCAGAAAATGGAGCAGCAGATTCACTTTTGCACCGCTGGGGATGGGGTGCGCATCGCGTACGCCCTCGCCGGTCAGGGACCAGTGTTGGTCAAGGCTGCCAACTGGCTTAGCCATCTGGAATTTGACTGGGATAGCCCGGTCTGGCGCCATTGGCTGGCGGGTCTGACCCGGCATCACACGTTGGTCCGGTACGACGAACGGGGGTGCGGCCTTTCTGACTGGGACGTCGAGGATTTTTCAGTGGACGCCATGGTACAGGACCTGGAATCGGTGATAGACGACCTGGGCCTGGAGCGGTTTCCACTGCTGGGCGTCTCCCAGGGCGGCCCGGTTGCCATCGCTTATGCGGTGCGGCACCCGGAGAAGGTCAGCCATCTTATTCTGTACGGAACCTACGCCCGGGGCAGGTTCCACCGGGACTATTCCCCAGAAGAAGCCAAAACGGGTCAAACGCTGCTCAGTTTAATCGAGCTTGGCTGGGGACAGGATAATCCCGCCTTCCGGCAGTTCTTTACGACTCTGTTCATGCCTGAGGCAAAGGCGGAACAGATGCACTGGTTCAATGACCTGCAGCGCGTTTCGACCTCACCGGAAATTGCGGTCCGGTTGGAGCGTGCGTTCTTCGGCCTTGATGTGAGCCAATTGGTGCCCAGAGTTAGCGTGCCGACCCTGGTGCTGCACGGGCGTGATGACGGGATCGTTCCATTTGAGGAAGGTCGCCAACTGGCTGCCCGGATCCCGGGTGCCCGGTTTGTCGCACTGGACAGCAAAAACCACATCTTGCTGGAAAGTGAGCCAGCCTGGCAGCGATTTCTATCCGAGGTTCACGGATTCGTCAGCGCAGAGGTAACGGAAAGATCCCGGCCTCAGTTTACCCCCGTCCATACCGGTTTCTCGATAGCCTCAGAGGCGGAATTGACCGAGGCCGGGCAACAGGCTCTATCTCTTTACCAGGGCGACCTGCTGCCCGAGGCGGGTGACGCCGACTGGACACTTAAGCCGCGCGAAGAACTGCGTCTCATGCAGCGCCAGGCTGTGCTAGCGCTGGCCGCTTACCAGCGGGATGCGGGCGAGTATGCCGCTGCGATTTCCTTGCTGAATCAGATGCTGACGCGCGCGCCCACGGATGAAGCCGTCCACCGGGAGCTAATGCGTCTTTACTCCCTGGATGGGCGCCACCACGAGGCGCTGCGCCAGTACCAGGCCTGCGCTGAGGTACTGGCAGCCGAATTTGACGCAGCGCCTGACGCCGAAACTGAGACGCTGTACAAGCAAATTCTCAATGGCGACGTTGCGCCACCCTCCGCGCCCATACCCAGGCCAGCCTGGTTACCCCCGGCTCCGATTGCGGTTGAAGTAGAACGCAGCGTGCCTTTGGCCGGCCGCGAGGGTGAACTTGAAACGCTGCTGGCTAAGATCCGGACTGGCTGGCAAGGTCACGGCGGCACCATCCTGCTGGCCGGGGACTCCGGGGTGGGCAAAACCCGGCTGGCCTACGAAGCTCTGCAGGCCGTAGCGCTGTCCCGAATGATAATACTGGCGGGCGCTGCCTATGAACAGGAGGGGTGCCTGCCCTACCAGCCTTTCATCGAAGCCTTTGACCGCTACCTGGCCGAGCAGCGACGTCCCCGCGAACAGCATCCCATCACCCACTACCAACCGCTGGGCTCGACAGATCTCCAGCAAGAACATTCAGCCCTGTTCAAAGCTACGGCGTCTTTCCTCACGGGTCTGGCAACGCGCACCCCGGTGGTCCTTCTGCTGGATGATCTGCACGCGGCGGATGAGGCGAGTTTGAGTCTGTTTCATTACCTGGCGCGCCAGACCCGGTCGGCCCCGGTCATCCTGCTGGCTACGTACCGGACTGATACAGCCGTGAACGCCACGTCCCCGTTTGGCAACCTTCTGAACGCGCTCTACCGCGAGCATTTAAGCCAGGTATTGCACCTGACGCCACTGCCAGAGCAGGCGGGGGCCAAGATTATAACCCATATCCTGGGTGGCGAGGCAGACCCGGCGCTGGTCAAAGCCATCTTTGATAGCGCCGAAGGCAACCCGTTCTTCGTTCAGGAGATCACGCGGGCCATGCTCAAGGCCGATCGCCTGGAGCAGGACCAGAAGCAGTGGCGCTTGCGGTCCGGGGCGACCCTGCGGGTACCGTCTGGGTTACGAGAATTGCTGCGGGAACGGGTGCAACGTCTGGGACCAACAATTGAATCGGTCCTTACCGATGCGGCCGTCATCGGGCGTGAATTTCGCTTCGCGGTGCTGCGGGAGGTCACCGGCCTGCCCGACGGTGAGCTACTGGACGCGCTGGACGCAGCCATCGCCGCCCACCTCCTTGAGGAGTCTGAGGACGGCTACCGCTTCCGCCACTCTCTGATCCGCGACACGCTGTACGACACACTCAGCCGGAGGCGCCGGGCCTGGCGGCATGCGCGGGCGGCCGAAGCGATTGAAACTGTTTACGCCACTCGTGCTGAGAGCTTCAAGCTATACGTCGAGGCGCTGGCTTTTCACTACGATCTGAGCGACCAGCGCGACCGGGCTCTGCCGTATTTGCTGCAAGCAGGACAGAAAGCGGCTAATATGTATGCGCTCGAAGTTGCGAATGACTATTTCGAGCGAGCGCTGGCCCTGATGAATGAACTGGGTATGAACGATCCGGCACAACGTTGGCCGGTTCTGGAGCAACTGGGCTGGTGGGCTCTCGTCCTGGCCGACACGCCGCGGGCCGTCGCCCGCTTTGAAGAGGCGCTGGCCTTGCCTCCAACGGAAACCTGGCAAGCAGGCCCAAAAGACCAGGCGCGCGTGCATCGCCTGGCGGCCAGAACCTTAATCTCGGCCGGGGACGCGGCCGCTGCCGAGCAGCATCTGCGTGCAGCCCTGGCGGAGGTGGGTGAAGCCGGGAACGACTCGGTTGACTACGCTTATGTGCTGTACGACGTAGCCCTGTGGCATTGGCACCGGAATGAGTACCAGGAGGCGTCCGAGGTGGCCCGGCGCAGCCTGGATATTGCCGAACGGGTAAACGATCAGGCAGCCATCGCGCGTGCCTATGAAGTGCTGG
>JAHELX010000782.1 GCA_024643945.1 Anaerolineales bacterium | reverse complement strand
TACATAGGGGTTTACCAAACCTTGGATTGGATCAACGCTGGCTTGGGCCTGTGGCTGGTCCTGGCGCCCTTCATCCTGAGCTACTCGGCGACGGTCGGTATGTGGAACGACATCATCCTCGGTTTGGTGATCATCGCATTGGCGACGTGGGCTGCGCTCGCTTCGGGGAATCCTGTCATCACGATAGGGGCACGGTTCTTTTTCCAAACGTCTGTGGCAACTGCGGAGGAGCACGATGGCGATCAAAGAAGCATGTCAGGAGAAGACAGAAGCTCAACTCAAGGAATGGGATACTGAAACCAAAGAACTAAAGCCATGGGAGGACAAGCCCGAGATTGAGCACTATGAGCACATCGAAGCATCGCGTTCTAAACAGGAAACAACACCGGTCTGGTACGCCCTGGGTGCGCAGGCAGCGATTATCCAACTGCAGACCGATCCATAGGGGAGGGACACAAATGAAACAAGAATTGGTTAAAGACTGGATGACCCGTGACGTCGTGACCGTCACCCCCCACACAACCCTACCGGAGGCACACCGGCTGATGACCGACAACCAGATACGCCGCCTGCCCGTGATGGAAAACGGTCGTCTGGTGGGCATTATCACCTTTGGCGATGTGCGCGGCGTAGAAGCCTCCGACGCAACGTCGCTCAGCATCTGGGAGCTGAATTACCTGATCGCTCGCATCAAGATTCACGAGATTATGACACCTGACCCGATTACCATCTCTCAGGATGCAACGATTGGCGAAGCGGCGCAGGTGATGTTGGATTACAAGATCAGTGGTCTGCCTGTGGTTGACGGGCAGAGGAAAATGGTCGGGATCATCACCGAGACCGACATCTTCCGCATCGTGGTTCAGGAATGGAAGGAACAGGCAGAGGGTCTGCACCGCGAGACCGTCATGGTGGGTGCGTCGCCAATACTGTGATACGCCTTTTGGGATGATGTACCGACCAATCCATCATGGTCCCTAGTTTGAATTGCGTGCATAGTCGCGCGAGGAAGCGAGGATGATCATGCCGCTAAGACTGAGTATTATAACGCCGGAGCGCCGCGTCTACGTCGAAGATGTGGATATGGTGATTGCGCCCGGCATTGAGGGGCAACTTGGCATCTTGCCGCATCACGCGCCTTTGCTGACCGCACTCACCTATGGTGAACTACGGGTGAAATGTGGAGATGAAGAGGAAAGCTTCGCCATTGGCGGCGGTTATATGGAGGTCCAGCCCGACGGGGTGACGGTACTGGCCAACACTGCTGAGCACGTTGAAGCGATTGACCTGGAGCGAGCTGAGGCTGCCCGACGCCGAGCCGAAGCGCGCCTGCGCGACCATATGCAGGAAAATGTGGATTTCACCCGGGCCGAGGCTGCTTTACGCCGGGCGATGACGCGCATCAAAGTGACAAAACTGCGCCGAAGGAAAGGCGGCCGCCGCGCAGAAGCAAGCCAAGCTCATGGACTTCAGCGATGACCTAACGTACTACCTTACTGGATGAGCTCGTACGGAAAGACAACGCAACGTACAGGCAAAGAGGTGCAATAACATAAATCGTAGTTGACATGACTGTCCGAGGCATACTGGAATAGGCGAGACTATGGCGGTTAGAGATATTGTCTTGTATGCGGAGAATGAGGCTGCACTGCGCAAAAAAAGCGAGCCGGTCAGGGCCATCAACCGGCGCATCAAGGACCTCATCCAAGACTTGAAGGATACCCTGGCTCATCACTCAGAGGGGATCGGGTTGGCCGCCCCTCAGATCAACGTTCACGACCGGGTCGTCGTGGCCCGACTAGGGGGGAGGAGCGAGGCGCAGAGCCAGCCCAGCCCGCCTATTGCGCTGATCAACCCGGAAATTGTTGAAAGCGGCTATGAGCAAAAGGATTTCGACGGTTGTCTTAGCTTCCCCGGCCTCTATGCCGAAACGGTGCGCCCGCACTTGCTCCACGTAACCGGCCTGGACGAATGGGGCCAGCTCTTTGAGTGCATCTTTGGCGGCTTTGACGCGGTGGTGGTCCACCATGAGATTGACCACCTGGACGGCGTGCTTTTCATTGACCGGGTTGAAGGTGTGGAAGACCTGTACCAGGTGCGCCCGGATGAAAAAGGCCACTTGGTGCGTGTGCCGGTGTCGGCGATGGGGGCGTAACGGGACAATGCCACTGGGCAAGTAGTCGAACTGACAATCCGGAGGGCAACGTATCTGTGGCCGAAAACGGCTGGGAGCCTAACATCATTGCCTTCTGTTGCCGGCACTGCGCCTACGCGGCTGCTGACCTGGCCGGCAGCTTGCGAATCGAGTACCCAGCATCCATCAAGGTGGTCGAATTGCCGTGCACGGGCAAGTTCGATGTGCTTCACGCTATGCGGGCCTTTGAAGACGGTGCGGACGGCGTGATGGTCGCCGGCTGACTGGAGGGTGAATGTCATTACCAGGTAGGTAATCTGTACGCCCGACAGCGAGTAGAATACGTGCAAGAGTTACTGGATGAGATCGGTCTCAATGGCAGACGCATTCAGATGATCAACCTGTCTGCCGCTATGGCTGCCCAATTCGCTCGGGCTGCCGCTGAGATGACGGGCGAGATCAAGACTATCGGGCCCAATCCACTTGGCCGGGAATGAGTCCGTAAGGTCCATCTCTCCCGTCGGTACGGAGAGGAGGTTCACCAAATGAAAGGAGAGTTCAAGGTTTTCATTGTCAGCGCTTCGATGGTCTTGGTCCTGGGGGCCATATTGATCATCGGGGCAGGGAGAGTCTACAGTGGTGGCGCCTCGGTGCAGTTCAAGATCTGCCCCGAGGCGGCGGCTGAAATCAGCGACCCCGACCAGACCAGCCTGATCTACATGGTTCCTGTCTATCAAGTGGCGATGGTTGATGGCCACCCGCCCGGGCGGCTGCCGGTGCGGGAGATGCTCAGACAACCCGGCGTCTCCTTCGTCAAGGAGGATGGGCTGCCCATCGGGCCGGCAGGGATCTCGATGATCGAAGCCAGCATCGGCGAGGACTTCCCTGGCCAGAGGTTCATGCTCTTCCCCGGCGAGAACGAGATCGTCTTGTGCTCGGGAGAAGGCTACGTGGATCGCAGGGAGATCGCGCCCGGGCGCCGTGATGCCTCGGTGCAGTTCAAGATCTGCCCCGAG
>JAHELX010000781.1 GCA_024643945.1 Anaerolineales bacterium | reverse complement strand
GCAATGCCCGGCGCACCGGGTGTCTCGTCGATCGGTTCGCTCATCATGTACTTTGCCTCCATTATGTCTATGAAAAACTCTGAAAAGTCATGGGGCCCACCTGAGCAGCCTGGAAAGGCTGCTCCACGTTATCACGCAGGCCTGCTCGGCCATGACGGAGATGTGGGGCCCACCTGAGCAGCCTGGCCTATAGGTCCCCTCTGGGGAAAAGGCTGCTCCACTCCCACTTTTCAGACACAGTTTTAAGTAGAGACGACACAGTCAACACCCCCATAGGGGTTGACCTCGTAACCATCCGCATGGTCGTCATCCATCCACTCCTGTCCGTCCATCAGGTAGCGAAAGCGATAGGAGTGCCCTGCTTCCAGATCCAGGGAAATGTGCCAATCCTCATCGGCATGGGTTTGCTGCAGAAAACAGGTATGCGTGTCCCAATCATTGAAATCACCTACCAGGGCGATGTGATCGGCCCAGATGGTCCTGGAGACTTCAAAGGTGACCCGCACTCTGTTATTGTCCAAAACCTCTTTTCTCAACAACGGATAGGCTCTCCGATCATTATGCGACCAACACCGGCAAACCAGTGTTGCGTAACACCTTATCTACAGTACTCCCGGCCAGCCATTCCAACAGGGCCATATGGTGGTAGCGTCCCATGACAATCAGATCTACCTGGTTTTCCGCGGCGACTGCCACAATTTCAGTGGCCGGCTGACCCAACCGAGTTAAGAATTCATAGTGGCCCAGGCTACTCTGGGCGACCTGGGTCTCCATGTCCATCGCCCACTGACCAGGCGCGTCACCACTGTCCTGAACGGCCAGCACTACGACTCTGGCTGATAGCGCTTGCTGTAGAAGGGAAGCCCAGCCCAGAGCTCGTTGGGCGGTTTCGCTACCGTCATAAGCCAACAGCAGACGCTGGATGGGCCGCTGTTCGTCGCCTCCCACCAATAGTGGCCGCTGTATACGGTGGGCGATGGCCCGGAAGTGGCCTCCCAGGCGGTGAGGATCGCCAGCGTGACGATGGCCACGCCGGCCCAGGGCCAAGAGTTCGACCTGAGCCGCCTCTTGGAGCAACAACTCCAGCACACTACCGAATTCGATGTCTGTTGTCACAGGCACACCTGCTGCCTGGCAACGTGCTGCCAGCAACTGGAGAGCTGTCTCACCCCGTTCCCTAAACCGGGCGACCAGGTCATCGCGAGAAGTAGGTTTCTCCAGATCGCCCAATTCTGTCTGATAGTCGGCATACGTATCCAGCACCAGCGCCTCGTCTACTACGTATAGGCCTCGAATCGCCAGATTCCGGCTTTGCGCTATCTGGATAGCCACGCTGGCCGCCGCCTGGGCAGGCGGCGAGCCGTCTTGAGCCACAAGAATTATATTAGATGCATTGTCTGTCTCCGACACGGATGTTTCCTCCTAATTTGCAGCAAAATCATGACTAAGGCCTTGTAAAGGAATAAGTTCCGATTTTCCACGCTTGGAGTCCAGCCAAAACTCGGAAGTTATTCTTTTACAGGCCCTAAGAATCTGAAAATAGCTCAATTGCCTGTGCCATGCTGTCCCCTATTTGGTGTTTTGTAATCAGTCCTTTCACATCGCCGGCCGAAACGGCTTCCAGGTCGTGGGTGACCAGAGCGACGGAAGCGTGGTTAGAATGCATCCTGGCAATAACATCGAAAAGCGACGCCTCTTCTGCCACGGTCACGTAGTCTCTGTTCGCTACCTCTCCCAGCGTGATCGTTTCTCCAGGTTGCGTCAGCGCTCCAAGCGCAGCCTCTTTTGTCACGACCCCGACAACCCGGTTGAAATCTTCCACCAAAAACCATGATACGGCCGTTCGCTCCGATACAATCCGCGCAAATTTTCCCAGCGTGGTCGAAGCTGGCACACTCACCATCCGGGTGTCCATTACGTCCTTTGCGCGTCTCATCTGTTGAAAGTTCGTTTGCAGCGCTCCGGGCACGTAGTGGCCGAAACGGGCGAGATTCAGTGTGTATATGCTCTCGATAGAAAACATCCTCCGTACCCCATAGCTGAGCGCCACCGTAATGGTCATAGGAACGATGACGTTGTAGTCAAGGGTCATCTCGAAGATCATCACGATGGCGGCCATGGCCGCGCCGGTTGTTCCTCCGACCATACCCGCCATCCCTGCGACCGCGAGAGCTGGCGGGCTAATTGCCAGCGTTGGAAACAACAGACCTGCGACGATCCCATACGCTCCCCCCAGCGTCGCACCCATAAATAGCGCAGGTGAGAAGACCCCGCCGGATGCACCCGAACCAAGGCTCAGAGATGTGGTCAGCAGTTTGAGAAGGAAGAGTAGCAGTAGCAAGTAGGCCTGAGATAGTGTGCCCGAAAGTACATCCTGAACAGTGGAATAACCGACGCCTTCTACATAATAGTGACCCAGGGTGACCATCAAGAGATACATGACAATGCCCACGGGAAACATTCCGATCATGTGGCGTATATAGTAGTTTCCCCCCAGCCGCTTCTCAAAGAAATCCTGGAAGCCATAAACAGATCTTATATAAGCTACAGAGACGAGGCCTATGATTATGCCGAGGGCTACATAGGTGAGGAGCACCAGTGGGCTAGTTATCTGAAAGCTGGGTGTCTCAAAACGGGGTATTATGAGGAATGGATGGGGACCAAAAAAGATCTGGCCGATGTAAGTTGCCGTAGCTGCAGCAATCGTGACAGGGATCAAGGTCCTTGCGCTCACCTCGGTCAGCATGATTTCGACAGCGAACAATACGCCCCCGATCGGGGCGTTAAAGGTGGCAGCCACTCCACCCCCGGCGCCGGCTGCGATCAAGGTGATTCGCTGCCACACAGGCATCCGGAGAATCTGGCCCACGGTGGAAGCGAACGAAGCGCCGATTTGAATAATGGGTCCCTCACGACCTACCGCCGCCCCGCTGCCGATGGACAGTGCGGAAGAAAGAGGTCTAACCACGGCCACAACCGGCCGGATAATGCCCCTGTTATAATAAATAGCATCTATCACCTCTGGTATGCCACTTCCCTTCGCCTCCACAGCAAGATTTTTGACGAGGAAAGCGACACAGAGGGCACCTAGCACAGGCACCAGAATCACAAACGGACCCCACGGGCTGGCAGGAGTGTGGATCTCAGCAT
>JAHELX010000780.1 GCA_024643945.1 Anaerolineales bacterium | reverse complement strand
AGCCGAGGCCAGGGTTCTCCCGTCAGGGGCAAAGGCGACGCTATCGACTTCCCACGTGTGCCCCTTCTATGTTGTCGTTTTTGTCAAGCTCCTGGTGACCAGACGCACAGGCAGAACCGGCCCGGTTAGGTCGTTTTTTCTGGCCACTATGAGTTTGGCGAAAGCGACATCCTCTGCCTCGGTCAGTCGCGCCCCTGACTCCCTGTCTGGCGGCTTCTTGACACGTGGGAGCAGACATGCTCCTCACCACCTTCTATCCGTGCTGGCCAGAATGGACCAGGCACCTGATACTGTATTCGCCCGGGAGCAACTGGGTGGCTCCTTGGTGAGCGGCTCCATCTACATTAGCGGTTCCTTACGGAAACCCAGGGGCACAACGGCACGCTCACACCAGATAGAGTCCTCGACTGACGACCAGCCAGGTCGCTGTCCGAGATCAGGCTACGCCTTCAAGCGCGCGCCGGCCGGGATCTCCCGGTATTCCAGGTAACGCCACAACGCGATCAGCAACTTGCGCGCCAGCGCCACGATCCCCATCTTGCGGATGCGCTTACTGCCATGCCCGAACTCTCGCCAATACCAACGGCTCAACTCACTGTCTGGTTGGTGCTGCAACCAACCCCAGGCAATCTCAATCGTCAGACCGCGCACCTGGCCAGGACCCGCCTTGCTGATCCCTAACTCGCGCTGCTCGTCGCCACTTTGATAGGGGGTGGGGGCCAAGCCGAGCAGCCCGCCGATCTGACGCCGATTGCGAAACTCACGCCAGCCGAATAACTCCACTACAAACGGCCAGGCACTGTTCTCGCCGATCCCGCACAGGCGTAGCAACTGCCGTACTTGCGCCACATACGGCTCATCCGACGTGCCCAGCAATTTGCGCCGCTCCGCCTCCTGTGCCAGGATCTGCTGGTGCACGAATTGCAGGCAGGTATACTCCTCTTCCAGCCGCCCCCGCAGCCCAGGTAGCAGGCCAGAGCCATCCCACAAGCGCACCTCATCCAGTCGGGCCAGGAAGTCCGTC
Source organism: Anaerolineales bacterium (assembly GCA_024643945.1). Next base: position 2,128 of record JAHELX010000780.1, on the reverse strand, counting down.
TGCACCGGCATACGCACGCCTTGGGTCGCCAGTAGCCCCTTGATGCGGTTGATATGCCGTGTGCGATCCGCCTTCAACGTGGCCAACTCCCGATGCAAGTGGCGTCGGTCTTCAGCTTCCACGCTGGGCACGTGCACCACGCTCCACACCTTCTGCTCACCACTGGCATAGCGCACCAACATACGCACCAGCTTCCCCACATCCAGGCAATCCGTCTTGGCCCGTTTCGCCCGCCGGTTCACCTCGATGCTGGCCGAATCGACCACCACATTCGCGATCCCCTGGCTCACCAGGTAGCGGTGCAGCCAAAAACCATCCCGGCCAGCCTCGTAGCAACTCATCACCCGGCACGCCTCGGGCAACCCCAGCCGCTTCTTGGCTAACTGAATGGCCTTGTCCAGCGCCACCAGATCGCCCCCCTCCACCGTTCGCTTCCAGGCCTCCTGCCCCAAGCCAACGCTGAAGCCCAGTTTCCACTTCTTCTGACTGAGCTCGAACGCTAGATAGAGTGTGGAAAGTGTGCTATACTCTGTTTGATGGGTCGTTTCCTTCATGGTAAACTCCTCTTTATGAAATGCTTTTGGTTCTTTAAGGAGCTTACCAGAAACGACCCGCTTTTTCAAGCCCTTATAACATAGTATCTACAACCGAAACTGAATGCACCCATTAGAATTGCCTTGGTTGGAGGATTGGCAAAGGTCGCACTCTGGTGGGCGAGATATGGTCCTTCATCAACACTGGTTAGAATCACCTTAGTTGCAGGGGACGGGGCAAAGACGCCTGCGGTCTGGTCATTCGTACCCCCTCGCCCCAATTTACCCGTTTACTATTTACCAATCTACCAATTTACCACTTACCAATCTACCGATTTATCACGCTACCAGCCATCAGCTAGTAGAGGCTGATATGAAGGTGTAAGATGAATGACATCTTTGTTAGTTATTCAAGTGTAGATCGGGGAAGAGCGAAGAACCTGGCTGTGGCATTCGCTGCACAAGGTTGGTCTGTCTTCTGGGACCAAATTATCTCTGCCCGCGAATCCTTTCCCGATGTCCTGGAACGGGAGCTGGAGAACACCCAATGTGTAGTTGTCCTCTGGTCCCAGGCCTCCGTGAAGAGTCGATGGGTTAAAGAAGAGGCTCTTGCAGCGGCACAACGAAATGTTTTATTCCCAGCTCTTATTGATGACGTCGAAATTCCCTTTGGGTTCAGATCGATTCAAACCATCCGATTAGTAGAATGGCAAGGAGAATCATCCCATCCAGATTTCAATCGGCTGCTGAGAGACCTGGCCAAGGTGATTGGGCGCCGTAAACCAACCCTATCCATCGCGAAACCAGAACCCTCCGGCCCGGTAACAGACGAGCACCTGGTGTTGGTTCACAGCAGTTGGAGAGTTCCCCAGCGAGATGCCGAATTTGGCGGGCAGGAGATGTACCAGATACACGTGATTGTATTGGGCCATCATTCTGCCTTAGACCGTATACAAAAAGTGACCTATTATTTAGATCCCGCTTATCCAGACCCGGTGCGCGAAAGTACGGACCGGAAAAGGAATTTCGAACTCAAAGAACTGGCCAATGGGTACTCCGTGGTCCGGGCTGACATTAGCGTCCAGGGGCAAGTCGAATTGGTTCGTCTATCTCGATTCATCAATCTTACCGAGACAGGGCCTCGGCTGGAAGCCGAATTCATGAGGTGAGTTTCACCCTGCTGCAGTTCAAGATTTTACGAAGTAACGTGGGGAATATGGGCTGGGGGCTAGGGGCTGGGGGCTGAGTGACGGTTCAGCCCCACGCGCGTGGGGAATATGAGGCCGGGACCCTGGGAATCAGGACTGAGGATGGTTCGCGGTTTGCAACGAACCTCTTCGTGCTTCGTGCCCTTCGTCCCCTTCGCGTCTTCGTGATCCAAACACCTTCCCAGCGTCGAGGGCATCTCCATGCCCAAAGCCCTGACCGACCGGCGCTGTATGGGCCGCACCAATGATGTGGGTTGAAGGATGAGGTTTGGGGGGTGAGGTGTTTGGATCACGAAGGTACGAAGGTACGCGAAGGGCACGAAGCACGAAGATCACGAAGGAAGTTGCCAATTTTCGACCAACTGCCGAAAATCAGTTCACCCCCAC
>JAHELX010000130.1 GCA_024643945.1 Anaerolineales bacterium | reverse complement strand
GCCTCCTCATAACGTAAGTCGCTTTCGACTTCAGGCCTTTGTCGGTCGCCAGGCGGAGTTGGCGCAGTTAACGCAATGGCTTGGCGAGGCGCCGGTGGTGGCTATCACCGGATTTAGCGGCGTCGGCAAGTCCAGTCTGGCCACGGCATTGGCTTACGTCCTGATGCCCCAATTCGATGAGGGGGTGATCTGGGTCAGTGCTTTCGGCAGCGATGAGTTCCGCATCTACGATATCATCCGGGCCATCGAGGACGTACTGGCCACCGGGATTACCAGCCAGTCCCCCACTCAGTGGGAAATCCTGGCCCTGCAACAACTCTACGGGCGTCGGCGGCTGGTCATCCTCGACGAGGTGACCGAGACCACAGAGGACACGGCCCAACAGATCGCCGAAACCATTGGGCGCGTGGGGCCAGGCGGTCCGGGGCGCATGGTATTGGTGGGGCGGCGTTTGCCGCCACCTCTGTCAGATCTGGTGGGAAACTATCACCTGAACCTGGGCGGCCTGACCGAAGCCGAGGCCTCAACGCTGGTGGCTGAGACGACTCAATTGGCTCTTCCTGCCGACGATTTGACGCAGATAATGGAGCTCTCGCGCGGCCATCCGTTGGCCCTGAAGCTGCTCACGTCCATCTGGAAGGGGACAAGTCATGAGCAGATACGCTCGCCCCAGGAACAACTGCGTGGGGCGGTCGCCGACTATTCTTCTGGAGACTGGAACCGGCGTTTTGAGGCTATGGTAGACCTGGTGCTCGACGACCTGGAGGCGTCTCACCCGGCGGCAGCGCAACTTCTCACCCGCTTCACCCTCTCCAGTGGTGGTGGCGACTTCCATGCGATGCAGACTCTCTACTGGCGGGGATTGGGATCAGCGACCGACTTGAAGCCGACCTTGGCCGAACTGACCTGGCGGGGGCTGCTCCAATACGATCCGGACGAGGATCGCTATCTTCTGCATCCTGCCTTGCGTCGCCTGCTCATCGCCAAGAGGTTTAGGGTCCTTCCTTCCGATAAGCAGCGCGAATTGGCGCATGACCATGCCCAGTATTACCTGACTGTTGCCCGGCAGTACGAGCGTACCCCTCCCCAACAATGGACCCCAATTGAACGAGACTGGGCCAACGTTCGCCAGGGAGTGGAGTGGGTAACGCGGCAATTGGAGGTCATGGCGGGTGATTCGGTCCAGGCATTGCTGTCGAGGATCGACAGTTTGGCCCGTCTCAATACCCACCGCTTCGATGATCTGACACTGGTGCGTGACTACGCCCTGGCTTTACGCACTTATTGCGTGCATCGTCAGCCGCCGTCGGGCTTTCGCTGGCTGGCGGCTGGCCTGGTAGCGGCTCAAGCGTTGGGAGATTCCTGGTCACGCACGCTGATCGGCGCCCGATTCTGCACCCTGGTTTATTTTCAGGGAGAGTATGAGCTGGCTGAGACATGGCTTCAACGCAGCTTGAACGCTTTGGTGCCTGTCGACGACAAACCCCGCCTCAGCCGTTTATGGGCCGACCTGGGCGCACTTTACAAGGTGCTGCGCCGATTTGAAGAGGCGATTGCTGCCTGCGAGCAGGTGCGTTCCCTGAACGAAGCGATGGGCAACTGGCGGGGGATGGGCTCAGCCTTGATGCGCATCGGGTCCATCTATTACGCCAGCGAAGACATGCAAAATGCACTGACCTGGCATCAGCGTGCCCTGGCCCTTTTTCAGGAACACGACGACCCGGGCGGGCAGGCCATGGCCCACAATAACGTTGGATTGGTCTACGAAGCCAGAGGTGAATTCCGGCAGGCTATTCATCATTATTATGAGAGCGCGCGTCTGAACGAGACGCTTAACAACGTACAGGGGATGATCACCGCCTACGGCAACCTGGGTTCGGCCTCATACGAGTTGGGCGACTTTCGGGCTGCAATCGAGTGGTATCAGAAAGACCTGGCCATGAGTGAAGCATTAGGCGACTGGACCGGTATGGCTGCTACCCTGCACAACATGGGACACGTCGCTCTGGAGATGGGCGACCTGGACGCCGCGCGCAATTACTTCGTCCGCAGCCGTGATCTCTATATCCGGTTTGGGCTGAAAGATTTCGCTGCCGAGGAAGAGACGCTGATCCAGATCGTCCAGGATCGCCGGGTTGTACGTGGCTAAATGGGCACGGTCGAGATTGGAAGAGGCGTAGGGGCGAGGTTACCTCGCCCCTACTTGTCTTGTCCCAAGAATTGGTATAGACCCTCTCATCGGTATTACTATAGGTGGTACCCGTCGCGCTAGCGTGTGAACCCTACGCCAGTAGCTGAGGTACATAAAGCATAACCAAATCCAACTCAAGTCCGAACCTGTTGAGGATACTATTAACGAAGTCCTCGATCTCAGTTGGGAAGATCAACACCCCCACCACGACCGTAATCACTAACAAGAGACCCAACACAACCAGACAGCCGCAGCCCCACAACAGGCAGCGACTCCTCCCCCTCTCTGGGGCTGCTGGCTCAGCCGGCGGCGACGGTGCGGCAGGTCGTGCAGGCGGTGCTACAGGCTGAGTCGGGATCACGCCCGCCTGTTCTTGAAACACCAGTAGAGTCTGTCCCATACCTATGGTGTCGCCCGATCGCAGTAGTTGCTGGCCGGTCACTGGCGCGCCGTTTAGAAAAGTCCCGTTGGTGCTGCCCAAGTCTTCAATGTAGTAGGTACCGGCCTGCCAGCCTATGCGTGCGTGCTGTCGAGACACCTCTGGATCGCGAATCGAGATACCAATCCCTTCTTCGCGACCCATGATGACTTCATCGCCGGTCAGCGAGAAGGTCATGCCCACTTGTGTTCCCTGACGTACCACCAAGTTGGCCCTGGGTCGGCCCGGGGCCAGGACTGTCTGATCGTCCACTGTTGCCTCCTCGATTCAATGATAAGACCAATGGCAATGGCTCGGCGTAATGCGTGAAACGTAAAACGTAAAACTGCAAATACAAAGAGGTAATCACGTTTTACGTTTCACGCATTACGTCTCATGCCTCTATTTATAATAATGTATAATGAGCTGGGCCGTGCGGCCAGCCCAGTTGACGCTATCGTTGGTGCCATCGTCGTTGGTAGTGGTTTCAAAGCGCAACCGGATGCCGAAGCTGTTACCGCCGCCGTCGATGCGGGAGGTCACCCGTCCGGTGACGTCAATCGGGTCGTCCAGTCCTTCCGCGTCGTTCAAGGTGGCCAGGCTGGCGGCGGCTGCTGCGCCATAGTCGGCTGCGTCGAGAGTCGGGCCCCAGTTCACCTCTTCCACGTAAAGTGGGCGTAGCCACTCAAAGGGACTGCCGCTCAGCGCGTAATCGCTCAAGTCAAGCTGGGCCTGGGTGATGTGGGCACCGGCCAGGCTCGACAGGTCGAAGGCAAAGAAGGCACGCAGTGCCTGGTTGGTGTTGTCATCGCCGACGAAGGGTTGCGGCGTGAACACCGCGCCGTCCTCTCGCACCCAGCCACTGCCGATGTAGTTGAGGGTGACCGTTTGCTCCGCTCGTACCGTCACGGTCACCGAACGCTCGATAGGCCCGCTGGCGGTCTCGGCCCGCAATACGTAGAGCGTGGTACTGGTCGGGCATACCTCACGTGTACCCACCGGGCCGGCGATACCCAAATTGCTGAACTCTCCTCCGCTCAAAAAGGCGGCTGTTATATTCTCAATGTGCCATTGCAAGGTGGTGCACTCACCAGGGTCAATGGTACTCTTAGTCGCCCCGAACTCCACGATGGGGGCGAGGGCCGTTGTGGGGGTGGGTGTTGGCGTCTTGGTCGGGGTGGGCGTGCTGGTAGGCGGTGCGGTGGCCGTAGGTGTTATGGTCGGCGTGTAAGTTGGCGTTGGCGGAACAGGCGTCGGGACCACTGGTACGTCCTGGGCGTTGCTGGACCGGGTGAAAGGAGCGTAGATCCAGGCCCGCTCAGCGCTGCCCGCCGGATAGACAACCTGCCACCAGGTGCCGTCTGGATTCTTGCCTGTTACCTCTACCTGGGTACCCACTGGCAGCAGGCCCAGGACCGGGTATTCCTGGCCCGGTCCTTCGCGCACGTTCAGATCACTCGTGGTAACGGCCACTGGCGGGCCGCCCGGCGTGGGCGTTACCCCTTGTGGTGTGGCGGTTGGCGTATCGGCCGCCCCCTGTTGGCCGACGACAGTGATCATCACAGTCGTGGGGGCGCTGGCTATGCCCAGGCGGTTGTAAGCACGCACCTCCAGCGTATAGCTGCCGGCTGCTGTCGGCGTCCAGCGCAAAGTGACAGGGAAGGTGGGCTGTCCTTCGGCAACGGCGCTTTGCTGTTGATCTACCACATTGCCACCGACCCAGAGTTCGACGTGGGTGATGCCATTGGGGTCGCTGGCGGTGGCGCTGACGGCCACCGGCTGATTGATCTGCACCTGGCTGCCCGCGACCGGCGATTGGATGAAGACGCTGGGGGTGGTAGCTGTCTCCTGCACCCGGTTGCGAGTCAGCAACCAGGCGGTGAGACCTGCAAACGTCAAGATGAGCACCACGATGATGATCAATCCCCCTAGCCAGCCCATGGCAAGCCAGGGTGTCCCCGCGGCACGTCCGGCCGATGGGGTCCTGGGTGGGGGGGGCGATTGGGGCGCAGCGCCCCTGGGATAAGGTGGCAGGCCCACGGTGTCGGGCGCCGGAAAGCCTTCCACTGAAAAAATTGACGAGCCCACAGCGATGGTCTCTGTTGGCTGAAGAACGTGAGGGCCAGTGATGCGCCGCCCGTTGACCAACGTGCCGTTGGTGCTGCCCAGATCTTCGACGACGATCTCGTCGCCCCGCCGCACCACCTGGGCGTGGTGACGGGACACCTGTGGGTCGTCCAGGACAACGTCATTGTCCTGCGCTCGTCCGATGGTCAGCGTGTTGCCCATCATGGTGTAAACCTGGCCGATGCTGGGCCCGAGTTGCATGCGCAATCGTATGGGGGGCCGGCCCCCTCCTGGTTGGGTGGGCTCTCCTTGTCCCCCTTGGGGACTTCGCCCCCCTTGGGGACTTTGCGGGTATTGCGCGCCTGGCGGGTAGTCTGAACTCATCGCTGATTACGCCTCCTCTTTATCTTTCTCCTCACTTATGATCGCTCGATCAGATCGAGCTCGTTGTACGTCGTTCATCATACAAAGTAGACGCTGCGCCTCCGCCTCAGGTTCCTAAATCTGCGAGAGCACATCCGTCCTATACGACTATCCGTCACAGGGGTTCGTGGTGGCCTGCACCGTGTTGCTGGGCCACGATTCGCCTGCCGCGTTGAAGGCGGTCAGGTAAAAGCGATAGGACGTCCCGCAGGCCAGCCCGCTGACGACACCACCGGTAACGTTGGGGTCAAACGTCTCCAAGATCTGCTGGGTGTCGGCGTTATGTAAGTAAAAGCCTTGCTCGTCGCTGCTGGTGTCGGTCCAGGTAAAGTCGAAGCCATCGGCCCGGACAGCGGTGATGGCAAGATTGGCCGGCGACGCGGGCGGTGGCGGTGGTGGGGGCGGGAAGGGCGTAGCCTGGACAAACAGGGTGATTGTGCGTTCCACGCTTCCCGCCGCGTTGCTGACGACCAGTTGATAGTTGGTGGTGACCCCAGGCGAGACGACCAGCGCACCGCTGGGACCGACGCCTCCTTCGCCGCCCGGGACGAGGCGGGCGGAAGTGCCGTTGACGTATTCCCAATAGATGGTGGCCGACTGGCCCTGGCTGATGACGCTCGGTACCACCTCAAAGCGGGTGATGACCGGCAGATTGCCAGGGCTGGGAAAGACTCCGATCAACGCATAGATAACGGGGCCAAAGTTGCGTCCCCCCGGGTTGCGCATCTGCCACTGGCTGCGATAGGTGCCGGCGGCATTGGGCGCGACCATAGGTACGGTGATGTCCACTGTATAACCAGGCGACACGATCTGCGGCAAAGAGACGGCGCTGGGTGCATTTAGTTGCGAACCGCCCACAAAAACAAGTTGATAGCTTGTGTCCCAGGTGCAGGTTCCGGTGTTCCGCAGCCGCCAGCTCTTGTTGAAGGAAGTTCCTGGTTCGAGTTGGCTGCAGTCGGGCACGGTCACGTCAGCTACGAAGGCGGCGCTGTCGTAGCATGGGCAGCAGGGGTAACATGGGTAACTTGGGTAACAAGGGTAGGGCACGGGAGTGTATGGTGGCGGCGTGTAAGGGTAGGTCGGTAATGGCGTGGGCACGGCGAACGGATTGGGGGTAGCCGTCGCCAACTGAGCCGCAATGACAGTGGCCTGCACCGCCGCACTTTGCGGTACCACATAAAGGATAATCGGGTCAGACGCAATCGCCTCACCGGCATTGTTCCGCACGACCGCCCGGATTGAGTGCGGGCCGGCAACCTCCGGGGTCCACAAAATGTCCTGGGTGAGTTCAGTCACCGGTACCGTTTGGGAGGGAGGTTCCTGCTTGACCAACTGACCGTCTACCTGGAGCTCGATCCAGCCAATCCCCTTAGGTTCATCCATGACTACGCGGATGGGAATTGTGTTGCCCAGGTAGGCGGTGCTACCATCTGCAGGAGCGACGATCCTCACCGGCACCTGGGATGCGGAGGGGGTACAGGAAACTGTTGACAGTACGAACGCCAATGCGATGCCGACCGTCGATATCAAAGGCCGGTATTCTTTCATCTAACCTCCTCCTTTGGCCTTGCTCGCGTAAGCGAATCCCAAAGTGTGTCTGAAAAGTGGGGTGGAGCAGGCTCAGGCGGGCTAGACGGCTCCCCCCACGACTTTTCAGAAGCTATCCATTCGCCATTATAACATAATCGCCTGGTTTGTGGTAGATAGACTTTGCTCCCAAATTCCATCTTGACGCTGGCCTGCTTTTGTGCGACAATTCTTTATGGGAGGGAGAGCAGTGTCTAAAGCCGCTAAGTTGTTTCTGGTCACAGCCCTGGTCTATCTGGGGTTGGGGTTAGTGTTGCACGCGATAACCATGTTTGACGTGTGGCTGGGGTTCAACCCGTTGGCCTATACGTCGATGAACTCGACCATGCAGATGTTGCTCGTTGGTTGGCTGACCCAGTCGGCGATGGGGCTGCTCTACGACCGGCTGGTCAAGTCCGCGCGTCTGGTGGCGATAGTCTGGGCCTGCCTCAATGGAGGCCTGGTGCTGACCATTGTGGGCCAGCCCGCGCTGGCGCTGACGGGCAATGACCTCGTCGGTGGCCTGGTGGCCATGGGCGGCCTGATGCAGGCGACAGGTGGGGTGACGTTCGCTATCGAGATCGCGCGCGCGTTAAGACGGCCACCAAGGGTCTAGTGCCCCATCAAAGTACTTGTTCAAAAACAACCTTCTGTCAAACCAAATTCTGCTCGAATTGTAATACCCGCGTGCGTTGGGCATAAATCCAGCACCTGTTTTCCGACGTATATTATCTTAAAGGGAAGAATAAGGACAAACGCAACAAACTGCTGCACGTATGGGAATCGTGTGCTATGACGTCAGACTTTGTAATCCGCGATGCGTCACTCATCAGCCTGCGCCGCCGCTGGTGGGTGATGGCCTCTTTATATGCCCCATTGCTCTTGCTCGGCTATCAATTATTGCGTACTGAGTGGCATCTCACCTACGCCTGGCGCTGGGCCATGATGGCTGCAGGGGTATTGGCCTATGAACTGTGGCTTCTCTGGCGAGGACTGAAGGACAACCGCCTCCGAGGAGGATCAACCCTGCTGCCCACACTGGGTGCAGGCAACGTCCTCACGCTGCTGCGCGGACTGGCACTGGGGTTGCTGGCTGGTTTCCTTTTTTCACCCTGGCCGCCAGGCAGGCTGGCGTGGATGCCGGCCCTGTTATATACCTTGGCCATCATAGCTGATTATCTGGATGGCTATTTGGCTCGTATTGCCCATCGTGCCACCGTGCTGGGCGAGAGCCTCGACATTGAGTTCGATGCCCTGGGTATGCTGATCGCTATCTCATTAGCAGTGCATTATGACCAGTTGCCCTGGTGGTATCTCCTGTTGGGTCTGTCACGCTATCTCTTTCTCTTGGGCATCTGGTGGCGCAAGCGACAGGGCAGGCCGGTGTATGACCTGCCTCCGAGCACTCAGCGACGGATGGTGGCCGGCTTTCAAATGTGTTTTATGAGCGTGATACTCTGGCCAATGGTCTACCCGCCTCTCACCACGTTAGCGGGTCTCATCTTTGCGATTCCCTTCGTGGCAAGTTTTACACGGGACTGGTTCGTCGTCAGCGGGCGCATAGATCCCACTTCACCCGCGTACCTGGAAATCAGGCAAAAGATCGCCTTCGTGACAACCCGCTGGCTTGCCTTATTGCTGCGCATTGGGGTTGTGACGGCGGCGGCAGGATTCATTCTGCCTGCCCTTTGGAGCATGCCTGATCGGGTTGCGTTTTTTGCCTGGCCGGGAGTTCCCTTTCCGGGAGTCACGACGACCGTCATTAGCGTGGTGGCAGTCGTCGCCACTGTGATGTTGGCCCTGGGGGTGGCAGGGCGATTGGGAGCTTTGGGATTGCTCATCGCTGCCAGCACGAACATCCTCGCCCGTGGACTTTATATGCCCAATGGCTTTATGCTGACAGGAGCCATCGCCCTGGTATTCCTGGGTAGTGGCGCCTTTTCCTGCTGGCACCCAGAGGATGTTATCCTCAAGCGGCGTGCTGGGGAGAAAACGAGGGCTGGGTTGTGACAATCTGTGCCCGTTTGTTGCGCCCCCGTTATCTGCTCTGGCTGGCGGTGCCTTTGTTACTCCTATGGGCCCTGCACGCCGTGTCCCTGCAAGACACCTGGACGGTGTTGGCCAGGTTAGATCTGACCCATATCCTGCTCCTGATTGCAGCCAATGGGCTGGTGTTGCTGACCCTGAGCGGACGTTGGTGGTTGATCCTGCGGGCGCAGGGTTATCCGATTTCCTACATGGCGCTGGCCGGCTACCGCCTGGCGGCCTTTGGGGTCAGTTATTTCACTCCTGGCCCCCAGTTTGGCGGCGAGCCGCTGCAGGTACATTTGGTACAGCGTCGGCACCGGGTGCCACATTCTACCGCCATCGCTGCCGTGACTCTGGATAAATCGCTGGAGTTAGTGGCCAACTTCGCCTTCTTGACCGGCGGCATTGCCCTGATTCTTCAAGGGCAAGTGTTTGCCGGTGCCGTGGGTGGACAGGCAATCCTCTTACCCCTGGTGTTGCTGGCTCTTCCGCTAGGATTCTTGCTGGCTATCTGGGCCGGGAGGCATCCCGTCTCCAGGCTAGTGGGGGTTGGTGGCAGATTCTTTTCCTGGCAACGATGGCCGGGGCGCACCCGCTGGTTTGCTGTCTACCAGGAAGCCTATCAAGCCATTCGGGCTGGCGAGGAACAGGCAACGCGCTTTTGCCGTGAATCTCCCCTGACTCTGGTGCAGGCGCTGTTGGTTTCCATGGTCAGTTGGCTGGCCATCGCCGGTGAGTATTGGCTGGTGTTACACGTGTTAGGCTTGAGTCCGACGCCGGTGCAGAGCATCAGCGCGCTCACTGCGGCTCGTATGGCCTTCCTGTTGCCCTTCCCTGGCGGGTTGGGCGCTCTGGAGGCCAGCCAGGTGTTAGCCTTAGGGGCGCTGGGTATGAACCCCGCGGTGGGCATTAGCCTGAGCCTGCTCATCCGGGCGCGAGATCTGATGTTGGGCGGTCTGGGGTTGTGGTGGGGCGGGATAAGTAGCCTTAGCCTCAAGTGAAAGTTGTTGTGAGATATTCAGGAAAAAATCTTCAAAACTTTATTGGTGTAAGGGTAGTATTCAATTTATAGAGGAGGCAAAGCAAATGACGAATCAAGCGAGAGCACAACTGGACCCATTGCAGGTAGGTATCATCTTGTTGACACTGATCACAGCCGTCATCCATCTTTCGCTGGTGTTTCCCAGTGTCTTGTTCATCCTGAATGGTTTGGGCTATTTGGCCTTGTTGGGGGCGCTTTTCCTGCCGATACCCCAGTTGATGGGTTACCGCGCTCTGGCGCACTGGGCATTGGTGGGCTACATAGCGCTGACCATCGTGTTGTGGATCTTGGTGGGCTCACGCATACCCATTGCTTATGTGGCCAAAGCGGACGAGGTGATTCTAATCATCTTGTTGTGGCTGGACAGCCGGTAAGGCAGCTCATAACGCCAGCATATTGGGAAGCTGTCTGAATATTGGAGGTCGTATTTCATTGACTATGGGTGAGTTGACAGTTACGCAAATAACTTGCGCCCGCATCCCGACCGCAGCGGGCGAATTTCGACTATGTCTTTACGTGAACAACCAGAATGACAAAGAGCATCTGGCGCTGGTCATGGGCGACGTGGCCGGCCAACGGGATGTGCTGGTCCGGGTGCACTCGGAATGTTTTACCGGCGACGTGCTCGGTTCGCTGCGCTGTGATTGCGGGCAGCAACTGCAACAGGCGCTGCAACTGATTGCTGACGAAGGTAGGGGGGTGCTTGTCTACCTGCGTCAGGAGGGGCGGGGGATTGGCCTGCCGGATAAGCTGCGCGCGTATAATCTACAAGATATGGGGTACGACACGGTAGATGCCAATCTGCTGTTAGGCCACCATGCCGACGAGCGAGATTACACTGTGGCCGCGCTGATGTTACAGGATTTGGGTGTGCGCTCCGTACGCTTGCTGACCAACAACCCTAAAAAAATCGAGAGCCTGCAGGAGTTGGGCATGGCGGTAACCACCAGGGTCCCTTTGCAGCCCCATGTCACCACTGAAAATGCGGTGTATTTGATGACTAAAGCGCAGCGAATGGACCATTTCTTGAACTTAGGTCTGCTGTCTGGCCTGCTGGCGAGTCACAATGGTAATGGAACAGATTGAGGCCCGGTTAACAGAAGCTGCCGGCCATCGGCGGCGGACAAACCGCCCCTTCGTTACCTTGAGTTACGCGCAAAGCCTGGATGGGCGTATCGCAGTCCGTCGAGGCCAACCATTGGCTCTCAGCGGCCCCCAATCCCTTGCTCTGACTCACCAACTGCGGACCGCTCACGGCGCCATCTTGGTGGGCATCGGCACGATATTGGCAGACAATCCCCGTCTCACGGTGCGGCTGGTAGAGGGCAAGAGTCCGCAGCCAGTGGTGGTGGATAGCCGGTTGCGCTTTCCCCTGGACGCCAGCCTGTTGCAAGATCACCCCCTGGCTCCCTGGATTGCCACCACGGATCAAGCGGACAAAGATCGTCAGGGAGCTCTGGAGGGGGCCGGGGCGCGGGTCCTGCGCCTGCCGGCTTGCGCGAATGGGCAGGTACATCTGGCCGCTTTACTGGAGCAGTTGGGCGAATTGGGTCTCAACAGCCTGATGGTGGAAGGGGGCGCCGGCATCATCACAAGTTTCCTCTCGGAACGGCTGGCCGACTTCCTGGTGCTGACAGTCGTCCCCACACTGGTGGGGGGCCTGCACGCCCTGGACGACCTGGGAGGCTCTGATCCGGCTCATTTCCCCCGGCTGCACCACCCGGGCAGTGAATGGCTGGGAGAAGATCTGATCTTGTGGGGCGATTTGGCCTGGGGGGAAATGTGAAGCGACTATCTGTGTATTTTACTGCCCCGTACCAGGTTTCCGTGCAGGAGGAATCATTGCTACCACCTGACGCGGGCCAGGTCCTGGTTCAAACTCTGGTCTCAGCCATCAGCCCCGGCACCGAGTTGTTGATCTACCGGGGTCAGGCGCCCAGCGACATCCTCTTGGATGAGACCATTCCGGCTCTGGCCGGTGACTTTGGCTTTCCTCTCAAATACGGGTATGCTGCCGTAGGACGGGTGATGGCCTTGGGCGCCGAGGTGGCCCCAGAATGGCAGGGGCGACTGGTGTTCGTCTTTCACCCCCACGAGAGTC
>JAHELX010000779.1 GCA_024643945.1 Anaerolineales bacterium | reverse complement strand
TGTATTGTGAACGGCGCCCTGGTCTCGACGGAGACTCGTAACCGGGTTGGTGACAAACTTGCTGCATTGTGGATATCGCAATCATGGACAGTTCAGAGAAACGTTGGTGAGCTACTTGCCGACGGCTTCACTACAACACTGCCTGCCCGCATTCGGACATTGCTGAAGCACGGATGGGGACTTCGAATTGGTGGAGCAGAAATTATCACTGCCTGCAACGATCCTGATTTGACGCGGGCTGCACTGAAAGCTTTCCTTAATCAAAATCTGGAGTATGAGTACTATCTACACGGGTGGCAAGCCGCAGTTGATGAGATTGCAGCCGAGGCATTGGAATATTATACTGAAAGAGTGAAAGCTGAGCATACCACAAATGAGGAAATTGAGGCATTAGCCTCGTTGATTCGGAATCTATCGGTTGAACACCTTTCGCCCCAGACATATCAATCCGTGATCGATGACGCCGCGCTGCCCAATATTGTGCGCTTGGCGGGTTATTTCCTAGGATCTCGTCCGTTACCGGACGCTGCGTTCACGCTTGTTGATGAGATTATACGGGCTCCAAAGATCGAAGATCAGTACCATATTCCAGGTTGGGGGCTTGCAATTGATGCTTTATGGTGCGGCGACAATCCAGTTGATCGTTGGCGAGTTTATGCCTGCGATAAGTCGTTGTCTGAGAACCGCCGGCGCGAAGTACTATTTACGCTTCTTGACAGCCCATTAGAGAAGACCACCCAAGTCGCCGTACTTGCACAATTGCAGACAGACGACTCTCTTTCACCGGATCTCAAGCACGCAATCCTATTACTACGAGCCTATCTGGGTGACTCTGACGCAATGACTGATGTGACTGATTTACTGACGGATCTTAGTTTCAAGAACCTTTCTATGTGGGCAGCAGTCACGAGCAAGTACCGCTCGGGAGACATTGTCCTCACCGGACTTCATAATCTTGGAGATATTCCTTTGGAGCCTGATCAGAAAGTCAGGATTGCTAGTAATCTCGCTTTTGGCCTGACCACGAATGTTGAGATTAGTAGCGTTAGCGGATGGACAGGCACGGGGCGAATTCTACATCCAGCCGCCCCCGAATGTGCCCATATGGTCTGGAGATGGGCAAACGAATACGACGGGAACGCGGAGGGATGTTTGACTCTGCTTACCACAGCCTGTGAACTGGGCTATCCCGGAGCAGCCGAAGCACTGATGCAAGAGCTAATTTGTCTCATAAACCAAAACCCTGACTTCTTTCAAGATTTCGGCTTTGATAATACAGCTTCAAATGCCTTAAGCACTCTTGGGGTCTTGCAACATTCACTGCCACTGGACACGTTACAACGTTGTGTCCAGATCTCCAACTCTAATTCTGCTATGAAAGCCATCTCAATGATCACCTCGTCTGGCAGTGAGGAGGCGTTAACGACACTGCTGGAGCTTCATAGTACGAAAGGTGAATGGCCCTTCAGGGACAACATAGTAGTGGCCCTTGAGGAACTTGCTGGGCGATTGGGAGCTCGACTTGTTTGGGACGGTGATCAACTCGTGCGTGAAGATTAGTTGGATCTCCAAACCGCTTGTCGTTGTACTACCTACGGCGGCCGAATATTTTGAGGCCTGAAAGGAGCAAAGAACCATGCAATACCGTGAACTAGGTCGAACCGGCTGGAAAGTGTCGGAGATCAGCTTTGGAGCCTGGGCCATCGGCGCCGACTGGGGGGCCGTGGACGACCAGGACTCCCTGGCGGCCCTGCATCGGGCCGTGGACCTGGGCGTCAACTTCATTGACACAGCAGACGTCTACGGCGATGGGCGCAGCGAGCAGTTGATCGCCCGCGTGCGCAAAGAGCGCCCGGAGAAGCTCGTCGTCGCCACCAAGGCCGGCCGCCGCCTGTCCCCCCACACGGCCGACGGCTACAACGCCCAGAACCTGACGCGCTTTGTGGAACGCAGCCTGCGCAACCTGGAAACCGACTGCCTCGATCTGGTGCAGTTGCACTGCCCCCCCACCGAGGTCTACTACCGGCCCGAGGTGTTCGGCGCTCTGGATGACCTGGTCCAGGCCGGTAAGATCCGCTATTATGGCGTCAGCGTCGAAAAGGTGGAGGAAGCCCTGAAGGCCATCGAGTATCCGGGCGTGCAGACGGTGCAGCTTATCTTCAACATGTTCCGCCACCGCCCGGCCGAGCTATTCTTCCATGAGGCACAGCGGCGACAGGTGGGCATCCTGGCGCGCGTCCCTCTGGCCAGCGGTCTCCTTACGGGTAAGATGGCGCGCCGGACCACCTTCCCCGAGAACGATCACCGCAACTACAACCGTTATGGGCAGGCCTTCGATCGGGGCGAGACCTTCTCCGGGGTGGATTTCGAGACTGGCCTGCAGGCCGTGGAAGAGTTAAAGGCCCTGGTGTCACCGGGGGCGACGATGGCCCAATTAGCCCTGCGCTGGATCCTGATGTTTGACGCCGTCTCCTGCGCCATTCCGGGGGCTAAGCGCCCGGACCAGGCCGAGGACAACGTCCGCGCCGCCGATCTACCGCCGCTGACCGAAGCTCAGATGGCCAAGGTGCGGGAAGTGTATGATAAATATATCCGGGAGCAGGTACACTATCGCTGGTGAGACAAAGCAGGAGAGAATGGGAAAGAGATCATCGTCGGTCTTCAAAGGATGCAAAGGGGGAAGGGAAATCCATCCCCCTTTGCATCCTTCATGTTCTCTGCAGTTGGTCCTGACCCTGCTATTCTGTGTAAAAGCTGGCTCGAAAGCTTAACAGGTTGTCAGGGCACGACTACGACAGTTCCCTGCATGGCTGGGCCGTGAATCCGGCAGTAGTAGTCGAACGTCCCGGCCGTATCGAACGTGTGGGAAAACGACTGTCCGGGGTTGAGCGTGCCCGAATCCCAGCCGGGAGCCGGCGTGCAGACATTGCCAGAACAAGAGCCACTGGTCGTCGTATGGGGAACTGTATCGTCGTTGCGCCAAACGACTGTTTGCCCCACGTGAATGGTGATGGTCTGCGGGTTGAAGGCAATATTCTGCATCCCGACCATGACCTGCCCAGTGGTCGGAGGCGGCGTGGGCGATGGCTGGGCCGGTGGATAACCAGGTGAGGGCGCTGGTTGAACTGGCGGATAACTGGGTGAGGGCGCTGGTTGGGCCGGTGG
>JAHELX010000129.1 GCA_024643945.1 Anaerolineales bacterium | reverse complement strand
TGGGGGGTAGCGCTCTCCGCCGACGGCGAGGTGGTGGCCAGCGGCGGCCTTGAGGGGACGGTGCGGCTGTGGGAGGCGCCGAGCGGGCGGCGGCTGGCGACCCTGGAGGGCCACACCGGCGGGGTCTGGGGGGTAGCGCTCTCCGCGGGCGGCCATCTGGTGGCCAGCGGCGGCTGGGATGGGACGGTGCGGCTGTGGGAGGCACCCAGCGGTGCCCATGTGCGCACCCTGCGGGCGGAGCGCCGCTACGAGCGCCTGGACATCACCGGCCTGACGGGCATCACCGACGCGCAGCGGCAGGCGCTGCTTACGCTGGGAGCCATCGAGGACGAGGCAAGCACCGGCCCCGAGCAGGTGGCTCAGCGCTAACCGCCGCGTGCTGGCTAACCATGAGCGGGCGGGCCACGGGTGGCACCGCAGGGGGCGAGGCCGATCCAATCGGGTTCCACAGCGGGGTCATCCCAAGCCGCTTCCTGCGAACTTGCAGGTCGAGTGGCTGACCAGCAGGCCGCCGGGCATCCGAGTGGCCACGGGCTCAGCCGGCAGCCGCGCTCCAGGTAGGCATTGGTTTGCTCCAGAGATTCGGGTTCGAGCGGGTTGAAAAAACAGCAATCATGCCTTGGGGTATGACTTCTATTCAATTTGTCTTTAGGCCCTTAGCGGCCTTTGGGATAGCGGGGGCGAGCGCGAGGCTTAGGGCGATATGGTTCAGGATTAAGGCAACTATCTATCGCGCCATAAATAAAAAGAGTGAGCCACGCAACTAACCCTACCAACGCCGCTATTAGCTGAAGATCCATATTTTTAACTCATTACCTGTTGTCTAAAAGAATTGCGAACGGAAACTCTATGCCGTGGTTGCTGTTGAAGAAGCACGGCCAGAGCGTGGTCATAGCCATCGCCACTTCGCGCGCTACCCTGCTACCTGTTGAAAAACCGGCTCAAAATTGATAACAAGATGCTGAGTACAACGCTAACAATAATCATCGAGGTAATGGGAAAAAAGCAGCTAAAGCCGGGGCGCTCGATGCGGATGTCGCCGGGGAGGCGGCCAAACCAGTTCAGCTTGTCGCCCGCAAGCCACAGAGTTAGGCCGACGACCACTAAAACGATACCAATAGCAACAACTGCTTTGCCTAAAGGTGCCATAGCAATTCACCGGGAATAAACAAAAACTCGTCAGTTACTATAGACAGTATACCAACGAGTAGACGCGCCGTCATGAATCTAAAGTGCTATAAAAGTATCAATTCAGAAGGGGAATCCTACGGGATTAAACCTAGCTGGCGGGCCTTCCAAACGGCGTGGGTTCGTTTCTTTACTTCGAGCTTGGCGTAAATATTGTAAGCGTGGCGTTTGACGGTATTCAATGCCAGGAATAACTGGGCCGAGATTTCTTGATTCGATTTCCCCTGGGCAATCAGAGACAGTACCTCTATCTCACGGGCCGAGAGGCTGATGGGAAAACCGTCTTCCGTTTTTATGGTGATTGGTTCGGTTCGCTTCTCGCCGGCGCGTGGGAGGACTTGGGCCGTGTCGTCGGCAGGCCGGATCGTCTCCAGCAAACTTTCGATGTATCCCAGGGAAGGGAGATAGCCGCCGGATTCTTGCTGCACCTGCCGGCAGTGGGCCAATAGCTCTGCTATTGGCCGGCCTTCATCCAGAAAGATGCGCCGGTAATCCTCCGGCTCGCCAAGAGCCAGTGCAGTCAATAAGGCTTTTACGGCTTGATCAGATCGTTATCCTCCCGGTCCAACGTCGGCCAGGCAATGGAGAGCGAGCTTTGCGCTGCCCACTCGACTAAGACATTGGTCTTTCCGAAAACCGCGACAGTTGGCCCTCGTCTTCTGCCCAGAGGATGAAGGTATCAAAGCCGTAGGTGACGGCGAAGTCGGTCTGCCCCTCCACTGCCAAACCGGTCGGGCGGGAATTGCACCCCTGTAGCGGACGCTCCATCGGTAGGGTTCGTCCAATTTGACGTTGTCCAACGTTCACGGCTAAGCCTCAAGGAAGCGCATGGACATTATACTACATCCCGACCCCCGGTGCTACTCAGCGCGGTCTTTAACCTTTTCCGTCACGTCCACTCCCGTGGCGCAGACCAGACCGTTGGCTGTTGTCTGCGGCTTGGTTGTCGGGCTAACTCTGGCGACCTGGTCACCGGCCCCCATGAACCGCGAATCACCAGCCAGGGCAGGATCGTGCTGTAGTCCGTCCCCGGTCCTGTATTCGATGCGCGCAACAGCTCGGCTGCCATCTGGCCGATCTGGTGGATCGGCTGGGCCACGGTGGTGAGGCGGGACTGCTTGACCTGTGCCAACTCGAAGTCGTCGAGGCCTGGTTCACGAGCAGGGGGGATCGGGTAACACACTGAGCGGCACACGGGAGACTACAGTGATTCTCGTCTCGTCTATCGGATACCATCTTTGGGGCTTAAGCGATGCTGCTGGCGAAATCAGTGAGCGAGTGGCGGGCTAAGGGGAGCTCGCTTCGAGGGCTTTGAAGGACTAGCCAGGGTGACTGTCCAGTCGAAAATCAACAAAAAAGCCCCGCATCAACGCTTCGCAGGGCTTCTTGCGTTACATAAAAAGGCTCCTCGGGTAGGACTCGAACCTACAACCAACCGGTTAACAGCCGGCCGCTCTGCCGATTGAGCTACCGAGGAACGTTGATTTTACAGCGGGCATTATACTCCGTCTGTTCCACTTCGTCAAATCTCATTCCCTGAGGCCCACATTTCAACACTGTTCTGACTATTCCAGGGCCGCCTGCATAGCGCGAGCCGCCTCCTCGGGCACCATATCTCCCTCGAGGACAGCTCGCAACGGCTCGCGCATGGCATCCAAAAGCCGATTGGCATCCACGCCCAGCAACAACCCACGCCCGGCTTGCATTTGTTGGGCGCTGACACGCAGAACCGGGTCGCTCAGGATAGCGGGGTCATCCAGGGCCTCGAGCCGGGTAGGTAACAGGCCAAACTGGGCCGTCCAGGCCAGTTGTCGCTCGGGAGCCGTGATAAAGGTCAGGAAATCCATGGCTGCGTCACGTTGTGTTGCCGGCAGCCCGCTTCTCATCAGCCAGTAGCGTCCGGCGATGAGGGGGGCCGCTGGCTGTTCGGTTTCGCCAACGAATGGCAGCGGTGCTACGCCCCAGTTTATCTCTTTGGCCTGGTTTAATTCGCCGATGGCCCACTCCCCGTCGATGAGCATGGCTGCCTGCCCGCTGACGAATAAATCACGCGCTTCAACGTAGCTCACCACCGGGGCCACGCCTGTCAGTCGCCCCTGCCAGCTCAGATAAAGGGTCAGAGCATTGACCATGGGCGGGGTATTCAAGGTGGGATTCCCGTCGCCGTCGGTCAACCAGCCACCATAGGCCCACAGCCAGGGCACCACCCATAATGGATCGTAGCTGTTCATCGCCAGTCCCCAGTGGCCTTCATGCGTAAACGACTCGGCGACAGTGTACAGCTCTTCGGTATTGGCCGGCGGCACGGCAATCAGATCTCGATTGTAGAAAAGGAGCAAATGCAGGCCGGCCGTGTCGGGCAGCCCCCACAGGTGACCGTCCCGCGTGGCACCGGTCATCGCCGGGCTGGCGAAGCTCTCCAAAAACTCGCGGGGAAACTGTTCGTCGAGCGGTTCGAGGGCAGCCTGGGCCTGCAATGCGCTCGCCAGAGAGGTGTCGCCCAGGGCCAGGTGAAACTCGACTGTCTCGCCGGTGATGGCCTCAATCAGGGTCTGGGCATCGTCGTAGTGTTGTACGTCTAGTGTGTAGTTAGGCTGAGCCGCTTCAAAAGCGGTCACGTCGGCGGCCAGGGCGCTTGCCTGGGCCGGTAACAAGTTCTCCCACAGCAACAGGTGGGCACGGGCAAGGGTGGGGGTGGCTGTAGGCAGCGGGGGCAGCGTCGGCGTGGGCTGTGGGCTGGGACTCGGCGGCGGCGTGTGAGTCGGCGGGGGCGGTGGCGTGATCGGCGCGCAGGCTACTACAAGCGACGCGATCAATGTCAAAAGAAGAGCATCATAGAATTTCATACGTCCCTGGCGGCGATTATGGGATGAAGGGATAGGCCTATCCTTAAGGTGAGTTCGTTGGCGATGGGGGAGGTGGACCGTAGGTGTCAAAGGGAATCCGGGCTTCTACCGGCGCGGGCGGGTCCACCGGACGGACGCGAATCTCGTAATCAGCCGGCTCTGTGCCAAACAGGTTAAAATCTGGCAGGCCGGGGCGAGCCTTAAGCTCCAGTGAAAATTGCCCATTAACCTTAACCGTCGTTTGTTGACTTTCTGGTATTGCCCACTCAATCGGCTGCCCATTCCGCCATAATGTGGCCACCAGCTTCCGGCCCTCCGGCAAGGGCAACTGCCCGCTGACACGGATAACGCCAGGTTCAATCTCCAGATGGAGGTTTTCTACTTCCAGCAAGACACTAGCGGTAGGAACGGGCGTTGCCTCGGCGGGGAGCGGGAGTGTCGTGGGGGCGGGAGGCGCGGCGGCCGGCGCAGCCGCCGCTCGAGGTGCCGTGGTGGACAGGGTTGTCTCTCCCTCGTCGGCGGCAGCCCCTGCCGATTCGGCAGCCTCTGCCGGCGCTTCCTGCGCCATTGCACCCGCCTCGCGCACGGCCTCCTCAGTGGCAGAGGGTGTGCGCGAAGCGGGCGCTTCAACTGCCTGTTGCGCTTCTTTTTCCCCTTCCACAGCCTTTTCCGCTTCCACCACCGGCGTCTCCACGACCATCTTTTGGGCGGTGGCCTCAGTAGGGGCGGGAGCTTGCAAGGCGACAGGTTGGGGCGCGGCTGGTGCGCCGACCATCCCCGTCCGTCCCAGCAACCACACCCCACCGGCGGCTGCCACACACAGCAACACGGCGGCTGCTGCGACCAATCCTTGAGCCCAGGGAAGCCGCCACCATGCCGGGCGGGCCGGGCGTATGGAAGCGACGTCTGATTCGCGCAAAGTAAAGGGACGAGGGGCAGCCACCAGGGGCAGTTGTCTTAGCATCGTTACCGTCTGGCGCAGGCTTGCCAGGTCTCGGGCACACGCAACGCAGGTCGCCAGGTGCGTTTCGACCAGCGCACGCTCATCGCCAGCCACCTCGCCATCTATATATGCCGACAACAATTCGGCAACCTGGTTATGAATTCGACCGTTTTGCTCAATCACTTTTAGGCCTTCTGTGCTAATCGTTGCTTACTCTCTCTACTCTGTTAGACGGTACTGGGCCGGTAAAAGTTCCTGTTGAGCCACCAGATAATCTCTCAGCTTGGCGCGGGCGCGGCTTAATCTGGATTTGACCGTGCCCAATGAGACGCCAGTGATGTCAGCAATCTCCTGATAGCCAAAGCCCTGCACATCCGATAGCACTATCACCACACGTTGATCGGCGGGCAGGGTTTCGATGCCTGATTGGATCACTTCATTTAGTTCTTGTCGCAGGGCGTATTCTTCCGGGTGTTCGTGATTGCTTACCAATTTGGGCGCATGCTGGGGATTCTCGGCTACCTCTTCCAATGAGTCGGCAGGACGCCGTCCTCTGTAGCGCAGATGATCGTAGCAGGCATTGGTGACGATGCGCAGGATCCAACTCTTGAAGGAGCCGCCGCGGAATTTCTTGATGGCTTTGAAAGCAGAAATGAAGGCCTCCTGGCAGGCGTCGGCGGCCGCGTCGGCGTCGCCCACGATGCGATAGGCGACGTTGTAAGCCATACCCTGATACGCCATCACCAGTCGGTTGAAGGCGGGCAGATCTCCTTCCTGAGCAGCTTGAATGGCCTGAACTTCGTCCATAGTCCAATTTGACGAATGGGCCCAATTCGTCTATACTGGGCCGAGATATGGATGCCGGAGTGGCGGAACTGGCAGACGCGCGCGACTCAAAATCGCGTGGGCTTGGCCCTTGTGGGTTCGATTCCCACCTCCGGCACCTCTTCATCCTCGGGAGCCTATTATAGCAGCATTTAACGTAATGTGCCAGGTTGGGCAGTACGATTGTATGTAGCATAAATGGAGCCGCATTCCTACCCAGAGAGCAACGTTTAGGGATTAGGGAAGGGGAAAGGGCCTTTCGTTTTGGGAACGGGGCGACTTGAGCAGAGTCGTTCTACGCAAGGGCTTTCCCAGCTCTGAAATCAAGGGGGCGGCACTGGCTTTAGTGCCATGCCTGGACGCCTCTAGGTGCAGGGACGACGACATTTGGAGATGCGCAAAATTAATCGCAAGTTTCTCATCCTGGCAGTCATCCTGCCGGTAGGCTGCCTGGCGGGGCTGGTTTTTGGCCTCATCTTTGGCTGGCAGATTCTGCCAGTTAAGTACACCAATACCGAGATTGGCAATTTAGGTCCCACGCGGGCTGAAGAATATGTCCTTATGGTGGCGGCCGAGTTCTCTACTGACGACGATGTGGACCGTGCCCGGGAACGCCTCGCTGAGCTCGACGTCCCCAATGCTGAGCAATTTGTTGCCTATCTGGCCGACAAATACGTGGAAGAGAATCGTGGCCCGAATGATTCAGACACGGTAAATCTAGTGCACCTGGCCCAGGCGCTAGGGACAAGCACAACCTCGATGGTGGCGTACGTTTCCACACCGACTCCTCTTCCGACGCCGACCTTCACCCCGTTGCCTACGGCGACACCCACGGCCACATCGACGCCACTGCCCACCGATACACCAACGCCGTTGCCCACCGATACGCCGGCCGCTACACCAACCGACACGCCGGTGCCAGCCACGGACACGCCGACGCCTGGCCCGCCTACGCCGACTTTTACGCCTGCGCCGCCCACTCCCACACCTGTGCCCACTAAACCACCCGTCGACTTCGTGTTGGCAACCGCTCGCATGCTGACGATACAAGAGAATGGGGGCTGCGCAGGCAATCATCATATCTTCGTCTCGGTGTTAGATGTCAACGGCGCGCCTTTGCTGGGGGCGGTCGTAGCCGATCCACCCTGGAATAATTTCCGTGAAACAAGCGGTTCGAAAAATGAGCCTTTCCTGAACTTAGGGACCAAGTTAGCCGAAGTTGAATTGACTAAGAGCAGTACGCAGTTGAAAGTCATCGAATACCCCCCGGGCAATCCAGTCAGCAGCGAGCAGACATTTCTCATGAGCACCAAAGAGTGGGAAATTCCGATTCCCTGGCTGATTGAGGGTGGCTACTGTCCCAACGAAGCCGAGTGTAGGGCCCGAATAGATGGCAACCAAATGTGTAATTTCCACCACTCGTACTGGGTCGTCTTTCAGGCAACGCATCCATTTTAGCCTGGCGACCAAGTAGCGCAGGGCTATTGTCAAGTGGGGAAGCATGGTATCTTCTCAAAAAGTAGGGGCAAACCCTTGCGGTTGCCCGCCTGGGCAGGCGCACCCGCAGGTCCCCTTTGGGGAAGACCTGCCCTTACCCCAAGATATTGAGAAGATACGAAGCATGTTCTAGCTGCGGTAGCGATTAACGTGATCAGCGGATGAGGCACCATCGGGCGCTTTGGGTCGGCGGTTTTGTGACCGGGTTTTTGATTGGACTGGTTTTGAGCCTGGTATATACCTGGGTGATTGATCCGCCGCCTTTGACCGAGACCGCCCCTGCTGCCCTGAATCCGAATGATAAGGAGATATACACGGTTCTCATCGCTGCTGCTTACGTGAACGACGGAAACCTGGACCGGGCGAGAAAGCGCCTGGCGGAGCTGGAGGAGCCTGACATCGGGAATACTATCGTCGCCCTGGCTGAACGCTACATCAACGAGGGTCGAGACGCGCGTGACATACGGTCGTTGGCCCGACTGGCCGACGCCCTGGGGGGTACTTCGGCAGCAATGCGGCCTTTCATCGCCACCCCAACGCCCACACCAACCCTAACACCCACGCCTACACCTCGTCCGCCGACGCCAACCGCTACTCGCGCCGTCCAGTTCACACTTACGCCGACTGCCACGCCTGCTGTCCGGCGCACAGCTACACCCGGCTCGACCGCTGTCTTCCGGGTAGCCCAATCCACCGCGCTTTGCGACCCGACCATCAGCGGACTGCTACGGGTTTACGTGCGCGACGATGCAGGCAAAGGTGTGCCTGGCGTTCAAATTCTCGTCAACTGGCCAGGTGGCGAGGATCGGTTCTTCACCGGCTTTAAGCCGGAGGCCGATCCCGGTTATGCCGATTTTGAGATGGAGCCAGGTGAGGTCTACCAGGTGGAATTGGTGGACGTGAAGGGCGATGTGGCGCAAGGAGTTGGCGCCGGCATGGCTGATCTCTGTCCTGATTTATCGCCAGGCGTTCAACCATCGTGGCAGATTGTCTTCCAAATCGGCCAATGAACCAATTTGCATATCTGAGCAGCGAATCGGTGAGTTACTTATCGGCTGGTTTGTTGATTCGCTGATTTTCTGGGGAGGTACCATACATCGTGAAGGAAGAGTTCATCAAGAACGCGCCTCTCTTTGCCGAATTCAATGACACCGAGCGACGGGCGATCGGCAGGCGGATGCGTCTTGAGACTTACCAGGCGGGTGAGTTGATCTTCGCTCAAGGGAGCGCGAGCGACGCCCTCTATCTTGTCGAAGAGGGCTGGGTAAAGCTCACCGACGACGGTGGTCGCACGCCCATTGCCACACTGGGACCAGGCAGCCTATTGGGCGAAACCGACTTCTTTGTAGGGCGCGAGCGCAGTATGACCGCCCGTGCCAATGCGCCCCTCAGCCTGTGGGTACTGGATGAAAACGCTGTCCTTGACCTGATTGACGAACATAACCAGGTTGGCCTGAAGCTGGGGCTGGCCCTGGGCATTGGCATCGCTCAGTACCAGCGACACCTGATGCAACACCTGAGCCACATCTC
Source organism: Anaerolineales bacterium (assembly GCA_024643945.1). The sequence continues at coordinate 3,024 of JAHELX010000129.1, read as the reverse complement.
TTTTATGCAAGACCTGGACGAGGAAGAACGCCAGGCAGTGGCCAAACGTCTGGCCCCCCAACGCTACGCGACACGGGAGGCCATTTTCCGCAGTGGCGACGCGGCCAGCGGCCTATATCTCATTGAGACGGGCTCTGTTCGCCTTATCGGCGACGGCGACGACGACTACACCGAGCTGGGACCCGGGAGCACCTTTGGCGAAATGGCCGTCCTGTCGAACAAGCCACACCCCAATACAGCCCAGGCGGCGACTGAAGTGATTGCATGGCAACTCAGCCCCTCTGACTTTGCCCGCCTGGCCGAGGCCTACCCTCGTATCCGGGCGCTCCTCAGCCGAAACCTGCGCTCCCGTCTTAGCGCCGCTGACCTGGTTCAGGCGGCAGGCATGCTCCAGCGTGTGCCTATCTTTGCCAACCTGCCGCGTGATGTGCTGGACGAGGTGGCTTCGCACCTGCTCCTGCGTCACACCCCGGCCGGCGAAGTGATTTATGCGCCAGGAGATCCAGGCGACGCGATGTATTTTGTCGAGTCAGGCCAGGTTGAGATCACCACCGAGGATGAGGATCGTCGAGAGATGCTGGCGCGGCTCATCCCTGGCGACTCTTTCGGCGACATGGCCCTGCTGACTGGTAAATCACGCACCGTCACCGCCCGCACGGTGACTCATAGCAACCTGTGGGCGCTCTATCGCACTGACTTCGATAACTTGCTGGTGAAGCATCCCATCCTGACTGTGGCTTTGAGCGACACGTTGCGCGAGCGCCTCTCCCAGGCAGAGGGGAGTTTCGTGGCAGCGCATTTGCACAAAATCGCGCTATTGGGCGGTCTGTCGCGGGTGCAACTGGACGAGCTGGCCGAGCGGTTGCAGCCACAAACCTACCGGAGCGGCGACATCATTTATGTTGAAGGGCGCACCGGCGACACTATGTACTTCATCGAGTCGGGGCAGGTGGAGCGGACAGCCAGCGGCCCCATGGGACCGGTAGTGCTCGAGGAATTGGAATCCGGCGACTTCTTAGGCGAAATCGCCTTGCTGACGGGCAAGCCGCATATCGCTACCGCCCGGGTGGTGGCCGAATCCACGTTGTGGGCTTTGAAGAAACCGGATTATGACGATCTGGTCTTCAGATATCCCAACCTGGCAGTCGTTCTGGGCCGCGTCCTGAGCGAACGCCAGTATGAGGCGATGGAAAGGCTGCGCAGCCCAGCGCCAGCTCGTCCACAACCGGCTCCGGCCCGGCCCAGGCCGCAACCTGCACTACACCCGGCGGCGCGCTCGGCCCGACCTGCCACTGCCGCGGAGTATCCACAGGGTGGCACTTACAGGCAGGCGACAGTGGCCCAGCCACCAGCAGCGAGGCCAATTCCCAGGCGGGCTGCCTCGCGACCACGTCCCCCGGCCTCAAAAGTCCGGCCGCGACCCTCAGCCACCAGGGGCATCAGCCGGGGTGCTGGTCGCCTCTCACGCAAAGTTGGTGGGTTCATTGGGGAGACGGCGGTGTGGTTTGCCACCCGCAGCCCCCGGGTAAAGCTGGGCATCCTGGTTTTGTTGGTGCTGATTATCTGGCTGATCTTCATCGCCGCTCCTGCATCCATCATCCGGACCTTGAGTGCCAATCTCAACGGCGGCGAAAATGACATCGGCTATGCTGCCTATGCCCAGGCCGACTTTGAGGAAAATGCACAATCGCCGATGCTCATCCTCAAGAATGTCCGTGACAGTGGCGCGGTGGCTGCTCTGCCCTTCGTGGAAACTGTAACGGCGACGCCGTCGCCCACGGCTACTCCTACCAGCACACCAACAATCACGCCGACGCCGACCGAAACCCCTATCCCTACCTGGACGCCGACGCCGACGCCCACTGATACGCCGTTGCCGCCTACGCCTACCCCAACGCTGCCGCCCGCTACCCCCACGCCAACGCCTATCCCTTACACGCCGACGCCGCGTCCGCCGACCGAAACACCTACGCCGTCGGCCACCCCCACGCCGGACGCCGATTACATCATTGCCAGCGTCCGGCAACTCACTGCCTGTGAGAACGAGGGCAAGCATCACATTTTTATCCACGTGATCGACAAGAATGGCAATGGGCTGAACGGTGTGCCGCTCAAGATATGCTGGGCGCCCGGCGATAGCAATTGCGCCAACCCAATTACGGAGAGCAAGAGCGAAGGACAGGGTTGGGTGGAATTTGCCATGTTCAAGGGCGCGTATAGCGTGCAGGTCGCCGGTGCCAAGAGTCAGGTAGCCAGTGGCATTACCCCTGACTATCAATTAGACGAGCTATGCCCTACCTCAGGCAACCCCGTGGCCAATTCCCGGTTCCACGCCTCGTTCGAGGTCACCGTCCAGCGCACGTGGTAAGAAGCTGTCTGAAAAGTTGTGGGGCCCGCCGGAGCAGCCTTTCCAGGCTGCTCCACTCTACTTTTCAGACACATTCTGAGAGCCTGGGACCCATTTTACACTCTTTTTACAACTGGCTAATACGCAAATAACAGACTCGCCTTATCCTGTCATCAGACAATCACAAGCAGGTTTTTGAAAGGAGACAGGGAAATGAAAAGGCGAGTCTTTACTATTTTGATGTTGGTTGTGGTGATGGGACTGCTCGTCGTACCCACAACGGCCGCCGAGGCGCCGGACCCTCACACCCTCATCGCCGACGGCGATGGTCTGGCAATGTTATTGGGGAAGGGGACCATTGACCTGAGCGGCAATGGCATGCTGTGGGTCAAAGCCGCAGAAGGGGCGACCGTGGAGGTGACCGGATACGGCGAAAAAGAGGTCTTCCCCGACGGCTGGCAGCAGTATGCTGGCTTCCACGGCACGGCTCGCATCGAGGGCCGTCGGGTGCGGGTCATAGTCGCTGGCGTGGATCTTCACCTGGAAGCCGCCGGTCGCGGCAGGGCTTTCCTGTGGGGACACGGTACCCGCCAGCTTGGAGACGAAAGCGGTCGCTGGGGCGTCGGCAGGTTGGGCGCGTCGGTTAGATTCTCCGAGCCGGTAGTCCAGTAAAACGT
>JAHELX010000778.1 GCA_024643945.1 Anaerolineales bacterium | reverse complement strand
GCGGGGGGGCGGTGTAGCCGTCGGCGCCAGGGTGATCTTGGGAAAAGGGGTTGGTGAAGCTTCGGCCAGGGTTGGCTGAGGCGTCGGCCAGGCGGCTGCGTCAAGCGGTTTCACCGCCGCCGACGGTTCTTCCGCTGGTGCGCCAGACATTACATTGCATCCGGTCAAGGCTATGACCAGGACCAGAGGTATGGCTGGTATCCAAAGCTGTTTTCTCATCGTCGCATCCTAATCTATACACGCTAAGCGGCATCTGGCCTGGGTTGGGGGGCTGGCGGCCTATCCCCGGAGGAGGTGCCCGAGCTGGAAGGTGTCACAGCCGCGCCGGGCTGGGGTTGGGGCGCAGGCTTGGGAGCCGGAGCCCGGTCTTCGCCAGCCTCGTCCTGACCCGTTTCGCCACCCAGCAATCTGCGCAACACGCTGGAAACCAGGCTGCTGCCGCCATCGAAGAAGTTATAAACGACCGGCACCAGGATCAGGGTCAGCAAGGTAGAAGTGATATTGCCGCCAATGACCACTGCGGCCAGCGGTGCCCGGGTTTCCGATCCAGCGCTGGTAGCCAACAGGATGGGCAGCAAGGCAAAGGTCAGGGCGGCGGTGGTCATCAGAATGGGGCGCAGGCGCAGGCGACCGGCCTCGATCAGAGCTTCCTTGCGGCTGTAGCCCTCTTTGCGTCTCAACTCATTGGTGAAGTCCACCAGCAAGATAGCGTTCTTGGTAACGATGCCGGCCAGCAGGATGATACCCAACAGAGAGATCAAGTTGAGGGTATAGCCGGTCAGCCATAGCCCGCCAAAAGCACCCACCAATGTCACCGGCAACGAGAACATGATCGCCAGCGGATGCAACCAACTCTGGAAAAGAGCTACCAGAAGCATATAGATCAGCAGGATGCCCAAACCTAGTGCAGAGGTCAAATCCGCGAAGGATTCGCGCTGTGCCTCAGATTGGCCGGAAAGCTGAAAGCCATAACCTTCCGGGAATCTCACATTGTCCTGGATGGCCGCTTCGACGTCGTTGGTCACATCGCCTGAGGCCCGGCCCGACACCCCGGCGCTGACGGTCAACTGGCGTTGGCGGTCGGTACGGTTGATAACGGCCGGGGCCAGGGTGCGTTCGACGCTGGCGATCTGGTCAAGCTTGACAGCCTGTCCGTTGCGGTAGCCCAGCGGTAATTGTAGCAACCGATCGAGGTTGCTGCGGGCCGCCGCGTTGGCGCGCAGGGTGATGGCGATATCCGTGGCTCCGGCTCGCTTGAATTTGCCCACATCGGCGCCACTCAGCGCCGTGCGTAACGTACTCGCCGCCTGACCTGGTGATAGTCCCAGATTCAAGGCTCGATCACGTTCAACCACCATACGTGCTTCGGGTGCCTGGGCCGCGCCGGTGTTCAATACGTCGGCCGTGCCGGGTACGCTACGCATCACGGCTTCGACCTGGTTGGCCAGATCGATTAACACATTCGGATCTTCGCCAAAAACCTGGATTTGGACTGCACCGCCCATCCCGCCGCCCATGATTGAGGATAGGACTAACGAGATATTCGACTCTGGAATCTTCTTGATCTCGGGCCGCAGTTCGTCTATGATGTCAGTCGTGCTCCGCTCTCGCTCCCCTTTATCGACCACTTGCACCAACAGCGTGGCGGAGTTGGAGGCTCCTCCTCCAGAGAGGAATCCAGAGGAGCCGCCCGAGCCGACACGGGTCAGAACGGAAACAGTTTCAGGTACCTGCTCCAGGATGATACGCTCTGCCTGGCGGGCTGCCAGGTCAGTCGTCTGCAAATTGGTGCCGGCCGGCATCTCGATGCTGACCGTAAACTTGGCGTCATCCTCTTGGGGAAAGAACTCGCTGCCTACAATGCCGCTGACGACCATGTACCCGCCCAGGACTACCGCGGCCGCGGCGACCAGCACCGCCAGCGATTGGGTCAGCAAGTTCTTGAGCACAAAGCGTATGGTGGCTGCGTAGAGCCGGGTCAGGGCACCAAAGCCAGCATCCCACAAGATGGTGAAGCCTTTCCAGAGCTTGGCGACCGGCCATAGCAGAGTGCTGAAGACTTTGCGCAAGCCACGCGGTTCTCGCTCTGGCTCGCTCTCATCTTTCATCCAAAGTGCGGCCAACATGGGCGTCAGCGTGAAGGATACAAAGAGCGAGAACAAGACGGCAGTGGCGATGGTGATGCCGTAGGATTTGAAAAACTGGCCCACGATTCCCGACGTAAAGGCAACTGGCACATAGACGGCCACATCCACCAGGCTAATAGTGATGGCGGCCAGGCCGATCTGCGCCCGGCCGTCCAGGGCGGCCTGTTTGGGCTTCTTCTTCATCTTCAGGTGGCGCTCGATGTTTTCGATGACCACGATCGAGTCGTCGACCAGGATGCCGATGGTCAGGGTCAAGGCCAGTAGGGTCAACACGTTGAGGCTAAAACCCAAGGCCCACATCACCAGGAAAGTAGACATGATGGAAGTAGGGATAGCCAGGATGACGATGAACGTGCTGCGGATGGTATGCAGGAAAACTAACATGACCAGGCCGGTGATCAGGATGGCCAAAATCAGATCTTCCTGAACCGCCGCCACCGACTCGCGGGTAAATTGGGAGTCATCAGCCACAATGGTCAACTGGGCGCCGGCCGGCAGGTCATTTTCTAGCTCTTCAACTACCTGGCGCACCGAGTCGGCCATCTCGATGGTGTTGGAGTCGCTGGTTTTGATGATACTGATGTTGACCGCATCCACGCCGTTATAGCGCAGGACTTGGGTCTTGTCGGCAAAGGCTTCCTGAACGCTGGCTACATCGTGCAGATAGACCAACCCTCCGGTGTCCTTGCCGGGTGTCGTTCGTCCGCTGCCACCCGAAGCGAAGGGGGAGGGACCGCCAGCCACGACCACATCCTCGATTTGCTTGAGATCAGTGAAGTCGCCCACCGAGCGGATGGAGGTTTTCTGGCGCCCTTCCTCAATCGAGCCCACCGGGAAGGTGAGGTTGTTCAGAGTCAGGGCTTGCTGGACGGTTTCTAGCGGAATGCCAAAGGCGGCCAGTTTAGCCGGATCGGCCTCGATGTGGATTTCACGCTCGCGCCCGCCCGAAATGTTCACCGCGGCTACGCCCTTGATGGTCTGCAGGCGCGGTCTGATCTCATCCCGGGCCACTCCAAATAGATCGTCCTGGCCCTGCG
>JAHELX010000777.1 GCA_024643945.1 Anaerolineales bacterium | reverse complement strand
CTCAGTGCTCTCATCATCTCAGTGCCTCAGTGGTTCCAACGCCTCATAATACTCCAACACCAACCGCTTGGTCCGATACTCGCCATACCGCCCCTCGTCCTTGCGGCGCACGATGGGGAAGGTGTCCAGGATATAATCCAACTCCTCGCGCGTCAGGCCGTACAGGTGGGCATAGAGCGCGTCCAACTCGGCGCGCAGATGAGCGCGGCGCTTCTCATCCCACTTGAAGGGAGGCTGGGGAAAGGGAGATTGGAAATTGGAGGATGGGAGATTGGCCCAGGCCGGTGGCTGCGTCCCCACGTGCCCGCCGGTGGCCGCCACGTTGGCCTCCCAAGCCTGCATAATGGCTGCTTGCAGGGTTGTATCCGCCTCGCGCCAGACGTCGTCGGCGAAGGCCTTGATATCCCAGGCGTTGTAGGTCAGTTCCAGGACGCGGGGGACGATAAAAGCCAATAGGGTAGTGGTGTAGCAGGCAGGAGGTATTATAGGTAGTTGGCGTACAATATAGAAATTCAGATGGTAACTACTCAATTTCTGGCGAGCGACAAAGTCCAATACGAAGCTATTGAGATTTGCAATTAGGGGAATCCCTAACGGCTCCCGAAAGTACTCAGAGAAGACCAGCGGTAATGGATTGCTGACCGCTGAACGTGGAATAACGGCTATTATGGCTGTTCTGTTGTCAGTCGTGCGAGCAATGTCTCGAAACACGACAAGCCACTGTTGGTTTGGCTGGCTCTTTAGCTTTTCTTCAACTTGACTGGTTTTCACCCAATAACGCGGCAATGGCATAAAACATGAATCTTTGGGCTGCTCCAAGGTTGTTTGTGGTGTCTCGTGTGAGTTATAGCGGTGGTCAAATTGGTAAATCATCCAGTCTTCATATAAAGGATAGAAGTTTTCATCTCGTCGTAGGAATTGGTTTCCTCCCATTTCAAAGCCTTGAGACTCAAGTTCCGCCCTCGTTCGGAAAAGATGGGAGTCGTTTGTCATATGAAACATTGTGGAGAGGTTCACGCCCCATGGGTTCTCGTTAGTCATCTGGTTGACCAGGAGTTGAGTAGCACGATAGAGCTTCCGCGTCAGTTCCGCATCCTTACGAGTGCGGAAGATAGGTACAGTGCGGGTGTTAGGGTTGATGAGAGCCAAATCCTGTTGGGTTAGGGTGAAATATCGCTCTGGGTTACTCAATTCATCTGTAGAGTGCAGGAAGAAGGCAAACTCCGCATCAGAAACACCGCCGCCAGTTAGGGTAAGCAAGCTAAACCTGTAGCGGCTGTCCACCTCGGGGAAGAGTTTACGGCGATTCTCGAAGTCATACAGGCTTGCCAGCTGTTCTGTTTCCACCAGATTGGCAAAGAAATCTCGATAGGTGTAGTCGGTGGCAATGCCGGTAGGCACAAGAATACCCGAGCGCCCATTTGAAGAGACTGACTGGCGCGCCAGCCCGGCGAAGACGGCGTAAGTGTTGATGTCGCCACCGGCGGTTAATGGAAAGCGGCGGGAGTCGCGCAGAAAGTGACTTGTGGCCTCGCTGTCGCGAAGGGCGCTAGTGTAAGACCTATTTAACGCAGGGTTGGTTTGAGGCAGCCTGGAGATGAACTTTCGGCGGGCGGCAGCAGTTGGGGCATTGGCAATCTCTGTATCCTTATCGGCAAAGAATTCCTTCTCTAGAAGCTTGATCCGTTCCCAAGGCGGATTGCCCAGCAGCACATCAAAGCCCCCCGCGCCATCATCGCTGAACACGTCCGGGAACTCCAAGTGCCAGTGGAAGAAACGGTAGCGATCGGCTAGCAAGCTAACCTGGTCCAGCAAACGCGGGGTCAAGGCTTCAGTGCCCTCGGCCTGCAGGCGGCGGAACTCGCCGTGGGTGGGCGCCCAATCGGCCCCTTCCGGCAATAACCAGAAGAAGGCGGCCGTCCAGAAATCGGCCTCTAGCTTCTGGCGCTGGTAGTCGGGGTCGGCGGTGTAGCGTCCGTAGGCTTCGCGGGCGGCCTGGGGCTGCTCTTCGGCCAGCAGCGTCAGCCGTCGCCAGCGCGCCAGGTCCTCCGGCGTCTCAATGAGCGTCACCTGCAATCCCAGTGGCAATTGTCCCGCTTGCTCCTCTCGGTTTCGCTTGCGGATCGCGTTGACAGTCGGCTTGTGGTCGCCGGTCACCGCCTGGAAGGCATCGGTGGGGATACCGTCTTTCATCAACTCGGGCGTGGCCCCAATCAGCGAGTTGCCGCACTTGATGTGGTGGTCCAGGAAGCTGAGCGGTTTGTCGCGCACGCTGGCGTTGATCCACAGCGAGACCTTGCACAGCTCGACGGCCATAGGGTTGAGGTCGACGGCGTAGATGCAGTGGGCCAGCACATCCCGCCTGGCGGCCTGCACCCGCTCCTCGGCCGGGTACTCGTCGCCGCTGCGGATCCGGGCCAGTTCGGCGCCCAGGGTGTTGTCCGCCTTGACCAGGAAGTGGCCGCTGCCCGCCGCCGGGTCGCAGACTTTAAGGCTCAACAAGGCTGCCTCGCCAGCGGCACGCTGGGCGTCGCTCAGCCCGGCGTAGTCCGTCAGCAGGCCGGCGGTGACCTCGCCCACCGCTTCCTCATCCACCACGGGCAGGCCAGCCCGCGCCAGCCGGTCGCGGGCCACCGGCAGCAGCGCGCTCTTGATGAGTTCGTTGACCAGCGAGGGATGGGTGTAGTAGGAGCCGGTGGTCTTGCGCTCGGCCCCGCGCGGGTCGAGGAAGAAGGTGTTGGCCGGGATCGGGCGGCCATCTGCATCTTCCGGCGCGGTGCTGACGCGCGGGGTGAAGTCGAGTAGGCTCTCGTAGATGGAGCCCAGCTCCTCGACGCCCAGGTCGGCGTAGGAGATACGCTGCAAGACGCCCTCACGCTCGATGAGGGTCATGGCGCGGATCGCCCGCAACAGGTCGCTGTTGCGGCAGGCGCGGCGGACCCCCTTCCCTGGCCCGTGCGAAGCCCTCCGCTCGCGGGGTTCCCCCTGGGAGGAGGAAGGGAGCCCATCGAGAAGGGGTGTTTGGCCATCGGCAAACAACATGCCGTCGTAGCCGAAGACGCCCAGTTGCGGTGCCCCCTCGCGCAGCATACGAAAGGTGACCTGCAAGCCTTCCCAGAGGTCGCTGAAGCCCTCCTCGCGCGGGATATCGCCCTCGGCCCGGCTCCGCAGGGCGGTGATGCTATACTGGCCC
>JAHELX010000776.1:2620-3199 GCA_024643945.1 Anaerolineales bacterium | reverse complement strand
CACCATTCCAGGGTCTCTTGCACACCCCACCCCAGCTCTTCTTCGATCAGGTCGATCCGGCTGGGCGTCACCCGAACTACCAGGTAGAGCGCACCCGGCTGCACTGTGGACAGCCAGCGAGGCAACAACCTGGCCCAGTCGGGCGCCTCAACCGGCCGGGCCGTGCCTTGAATCTGGAGCCAGCGCAGGCCAACCCCCGAAGATGCCTGGACGATCAACAATACCTTAGAGGCCTGTGCCAGGAGATGGGCCACATCGGACCAGCGGGGCACCAGGCAATCCACTTCCGGACCGGGACTGTCCGAAGGCCCCGAATGGGGACGATACCAGACTGGCATAGCCCAAATACCTTGCGAAGCGATGGTGCTGATGATGCCCGTCCGCTGGTGTGCCAGAAAAGAGGCGATCCGTTTCCTCTGTTCACCGGGTAAAAGGGAACTCATCGCTGCCACTGCCGGTTTGGGTTTGGTGACGAAACCCGCTTACGTCGCCGCTGCAGCGGTCAAGGCTGGCTCACCAGTACCGGACCAGAGCGCATACCCCATCCAGACCAGGGCCGCGCCCACGACAATCGTGGAA
>JAHELX010000776.1:0-2610 GCA_024643945.1 Anaerolineales bacterium | reverse complement strand
TCAAGAAAGGAGACGACAAAAAATAACACAGCCCCAACCATCAGGAGCAGCGCCGCGCCGCGCGGCAACACCCTGGCTCGCAGTGAGGCCAGGCCAAATAGGAGCCAGCCCAGTGCAAACAGCCCGAAGGTGAGAATGACCCCAGCGGCCACCACCCCTGAAGGATCAGCATCCACAAGCTCTGGCGCTGCCTCGGCCACTGCTGGCCCGATGAAGGCCTCACTCCAGACTGAGCCAGATACCATCACTGTGCCGATGAATGCCACCAGGAAGGCGACCAGCCCCAGGGTCTCCCCCTGTTCCGCCTGACGCGCATACAGCCCCACCAGACCCAGGGTAATGAGCACCAGCGCCACCAGGCCCAATATCTGCACAATGAACCATGAGCTTGTTGCCATCGTCGCGCTGCCATGTTCGCCAGCGAAGAGGGCAGCATCCAATACCTCGGAGAAGACAACCAGCACACCCCCTACTAAAACAGCCAGCCCACTCCACCGGATGAGATTTGAAGACGACATTTGCAATTTCCTCCTTTTAACTAGTGCTTTGTCAAGGCTACATTGACAGGTGATGTTGACGCCCATGGCGTTGGGCCCTACCCGTCAAATCACCGTTGACAAAGTACTAGGGCTAAATTGTATTTAGCCTCAGCTTACCCCGTAGAGCCGGGGATGTCATCAAACGAAAGTATGAGATGGGTGGAGAGGGGGGTATGATCTTGTTGCTGATAACCCACATCATTTAGAGAGCCTGCCTTGCCTGCACTTGTGGCGCAGGCACAGGTGAGCGAAGTCGAATGGGCCGGGGCCTGAGAAATCCCTATATGGTTACGGTGGGGAATTAGAAGCGCCTCAACTCACGGGCGCGCGCAGCCGCTTCCGTGCGGGTGGAGACCTCCAATTTGGCAAAGATATGATAGATGTGGGTTTTGACGGTGCTTTCGGCAATGACCAGTCGTTCGGCGATCGTTCGGTTGGTGACCCCCTGGACAATCAGCCCCAGGACTTCGACCTCACGCGGGGTGAGGGTCTCTCCGGTTTGGGGCACGTGGACCGGACGCGGCTCGTCGTCGGCGCCTAGCAGCTCTAACAGATAGGCGGCGTAGCTCTCGTGGATGCCCTGCTCGACCGCCAGGCGTAACAAGGGCACGATACTTTGTCCTTCCACCAGGATGGCAAAGGGGATGCCCAGTTGCTCATGGTAGGCCAGCACCGGGGCCAACTCGGCCAGCGCTTCCTGCTGCCGGTTCTGCTGCCAGTAGAGACGGGCCAGCATCAGGCGCGTGCTCCCGTTCATGGTGGAGCCGCGATCTTTCTGCTCGAGAACCTCTGGCTGGCGCAAGGCGCGTTCCGCCTCGCCATAGCGCCCTTCCGCCATCTCCAGCAGGCTCCGCATCCAGGCACGGCAAATGCGAGCCTCCGGCATTTCCCGCTGGGGGTCTTCTTCTATTAAAGCACACATCCGGGCGTAAATCTCACGCGCCTCCTGCAAACGACTACTTCGGCCGGACCCGTCCTGAGCCGTGTCGAAGGGCTCAGGACAAGCTTGCAGCCAGCGGACCCGGCCCGCGTAAAAAAGGTAGATGGGCAGATCAGCTGGTGGCTGGCCTGTTTGATCCACTCCCAGAAACAGCATGTCGAACAGAGGCTCGACGGCGGCGTAATCACCCCGTGCTGCGTGGGCGATCATCAGGAATAAGGCCGCGTCCAGGCTCAAGTAGGGATGCCCGCCCAGTCGCTCTCGCAGGATCAGCGCGCGTTTGCCGGTGCGAATGGCTTCTGCCAACCGCCCTCGATACAGGTGTAAAATCGTCGTCATCTCCTCGACCATCAGGCGCGAGGGGCTGACCTCGTCACCTACCTGGGCCCTGGCTTGGCGGGCAATACGCTCCAGATGCTCCAGCCCACCGGGCACGATGGCAAAGCCCGGATGAAAGAAGGGGAGCGTCACCAGGTGAAGCGGGTCCAGTTCGCCGCTTTGCTGAATTAAGGCCATGGCAGCCTTGAAATCCGGCTCGGCCTGCGCCCAATCCCCCCACGCCCCTTTCGCCAATGCACGTCCCAGCAGTGATTGAACCCGCACATGAGGGGGGATGGGGTACGCCAGGGCCTGGCTATGCAGCGCGCCACTCCGCTCCACATCACCCTGAAAGGCGGCACAGGTCGCCAGATCGGCCAACACCTCACCCTGCCCTATCTCATCGCCGGTCGCCTCGAAGCCTTGCAGGGCGCCTTCCAGCAAGGATTGTACCTCCGGCCAGGCCCCTTTCAAGAAGGCGCAGTTGCTCAGGTAGTGAAGCAGACGCGGACGGCTCTCGCGGACAGCGGCGGGCAGCGCGTTAATCCAGCGGCTGAGGGTCTCGAGGTAGCCCCGGTTGAACATCTCGAACCCAATCTGCTCGATGAGCTCGGCCGCCTCCTGCCACCTGGCTGCAGCCAGATAATGGCCGACGGCCCGGCCAGGGTCGCTTTCGGCCTGGGCAGCTCGCAGATGCAGGTCGGGCACCCGCTCCGGCATTTCCCGCTGCAGCCTTTGACGCAAGAATTCGGCAAAAAGATCGTGGTAGCGGTACTGCGTATCGAGTTGCGGCTGGTCAAAAAGCGAAACGCG
>JAHELX010000775.1 GCA_024643945.1 Anaerolineales bacterium | reverse complement strand
CTATATCAAACCGATGGGCTGATTTTGCACCGCACCGACTTCGGCGAGGCGGACCGCCTGTTGACCGTCTTCACGCCGCGTCTGGGCCGGCTGCGCTTGCTGGCCAAAGGCGCTCGCAAGCCGACCAGCCGTAAGGCGGGCCACGTGGAGCCTTTCACCTACGTGCACCTGCTGGTGGCGCGAGGGCGTACCCTGGATGTCCTGTCCCAGGTCGAAACGTTGGAGGCGTTTCGACCGTTACGCGAAGATCTGGGACGGGCCAGCCAGGCCTATTACCTGGCCGAATTGATCAATAGCTTTATCGAAGAAGGGAACGAAAACCCACCCCTCTTCGACCTGGCCCTGGCGACGCTGGCCCGTCTATGTGAGGCGCGCGACCGGATGCTGGCCCTGCGCTTCTTTGAGGTGCGCTGCCTGGGCCTGGTTGGCTATCAACCGCAATTGCACTTTTGCGTGGAGTGCCAGACACAACTTGAGCCGGTGACCAATTACTTCTACCCGCCATCCGGCGGTGTATTATGCCCGCGTCACGGCGAGGCCGTCCGGGGAGCGGAGCCGTTGGCTCTCCCCACGTTCAAAGTGTTGCGTTATATGCAAACCCATCCCTGGGAGCAGGTGGAGACGCTGCGCATCAAGCCCGAGACCCATCTTGACCTGGAAGCCGTTCTCCAGCGTTACATCGTCTACCTGTTGGAGCGGCGTCTTAAGTCTGTGGAGTTCATTCATCGCTTGCGGCGCGAAGCGCAAGCTGCGAACAGGTTTTGAGGTTGGATGACTAGATGGGAACTTAGTAAGTGGAAGTTTGAGAGAAAGGAAAGTGATGGGACTATTAGATGCAGTCAAGAATCTATTTGATAAACTGACATCTGAGCAGTTTGAGGCCCCGGTAACCACGGCATTGACTGAGCCGGAACCGATCAAAGTGGTGGAGATAGATGCGACGGAGTTGATGGCTGAGCGCCGGAACGGCAACCCCTCGTTGTTGCTGGATTGTCGGGAGCCTTTTGAGTGGAAGCAGGTACGCATTCCGGGCAGCCTGCACATACCGATGAACGAAATTCCCTATCGCCTGGCCGAGTTGGACAAAGAGGCCGACATTGTGGTCGTCTGTGCCCATGGCATCCGCTCCTACGCCGTGGCCGGCTTTTTGGCCGAAAAGGGCTTCGCAGCGCGTAGCCTGAAGGGCGGCGTCGCCACGTGGCAGAGTCGAGGCGGTGAGATAGAGAATGATTACGGGGAGATGAAGTAGAAAACGATCACGAACAAAGGATGACAAACAACGATGACCAAACCCCTCAACTTCCAGCAAATCATCATGACCCTGCAACAATACTGGGCCGAGCAGGGCTGTCTCATCTGGCAGCCCTATAACGAAAAGGTGGGCGCCGGCACCGCCAACCCGGCCACCACGCTGCGTGCCCTGGGCCCCGAACCGTGGAACGTCGGGTACGTGGAACCTTCTTTCCGCCCCGATGACGGTCGCTACGGGGACAACCCTAATCGTATGCAAATGCACATCCAATTCCAGGTCATTCTCAAGCCTGACCCCGGCGATCCGCAGCAACTCTATCTCAACAGCCTGTACGCCCTGGGCATCAAACGCGAAGAGCACGACATCCGCTTTGTAGAGGACAACTGGGAGAGCCCTCCCCTTGGCGCTTGGGGCCTCGGCTGGGAGGTGTGGCTCGACGGGCTGGAGATCACCCAGTATACCTATTTCCAGCAATTCGGCGGCTTTGACCTGGACCCCGTCGCCGTGGAGCTGACCTACGGCCTGGAGCGCATCGCCATCTACCTGCAAGGGGTCGACTCGGTATGGGACATTGATTGGGATGGTCGCCATACTTACGGCGACATTCTGCTGCGCCAGGAAGTTGAGCATTGTACCTACGATTTCGAGGTCGCCGACGTGGAGCGGCTGATGCGGATGTACGACCTCTTCGAGCAGGAGGCCAAAGCCTGCCTGGCTCACGGCCTGGTCATCCCGGCCCATGATTACGTGCTGCGCTGCTCTCATACCTTCAACTTGTTGGACGCGCGAGGGGCCATCGGCGTCACCGAACGCGCCAGTTACTTCGCCCGCATGCGCGATCTGTCGCGGCAGGTAGCTGCTGCCTTCCTGGAACAGCGTGAAGGTGCAGGTTATCCGTTTCTCAAATTTCAAGAGGAATCAGGGAATCAGGGAATCAGGGTATCAGGGAGTCAGGGAGTCAGGGAGTCGACAAGCCCTCAATCTCCACTCTCCACTCTCCACTCTCCAACCGCCTTTGTGTTGGAAATCGGCACTGAGGAATTGCCGGCACGAGACCTGACGGGGGCCATTGAGCAACTGACCGCCGCCGTCCCGGCGTTGTTGGATGGCCTGCGACTGGATCACGGCCTGGTTCAGGTGGCGGGCACGCCGCGCCGACTGGTTGTTTATGTGGAAAGCATGGCGCCACGCCAGCGAGATGAGGAGCAGGCAGTCAAAGGCCCACCGGCCCACGCCGCCTTCGACGTGGAGGGGAAACCCACCAAAGCTGCGCTGGGATTTGCCCGGAGCCAGGGAGTGGACAAGGCCGATTTGCAGGTGCGCGATGTATCAGGCGGGAAATATGTCTTCGCCATACGACGCGTCGAGGGGCGGCCCACTGCCGAGGTGTTGGCTGAGGCTCTTCCCGGCCTCATCGCTGGCATCAACTTTGGCAAGAGTATGCGCTGGCTGCCACCCAATCGTCTCAGGGGAGAGGGGTTGGGTATCACCTTCAGCCGCCCCATCCGCTGGCTGGTTTGCCTGCTGGGGGATCAGGTGGTCCCGTTTGAATATGCCGGCCTCACCTGCGGGCGGGTCAGCCGGGGATCTCGACCTGCCGGTTCCCCGAGGGTTGAAATCAAAGAGGCTTTTGATTACCTCCCCACGATGGCGGCTCAAGACATCCTCGTAAACGTGGACGAGCGGCGTAACGCCATCCGCGAGCAAATCCAGCGCCTGGCGGCCGAGGTCGGGGGCACCGTGCCCGACGACCCGGCGTTGCTGGAGGAAGTCACCAATCTGGTCGAACATCCTACTGCTCTGCGGGGTAGCTTCGATCTATCCTACCTGTCTCTGCCCGAGCCGGTGCTGGTCACGGTGATGGAGAAGCACCAGCGCTATTTCCCGGTTATTAGAGATGAGAGATTGCCTGCCCCCCGGCCCGCTGGCGCGAGCCAGGGCGGGCTGG
>JAHELX010000128.1 GCA_024643945.1 Anaerolineales bacterium | reverse complement strand
CCGCCATTGTTCTCGACTACGTTATTGGT
This sequence comes from Anaerolineales bacterium, assembly GCA_024643945.1. Next base: position 11,981 of record JAHELX010000128.1, on the reverse strand, counting down.
GATCTGCAGGTGGCGGGCGTAGGCGTTGGCGAAGATGGCACCGCCCTGGGTGACCACGTTGGGCGGCAGACCGGTGTTGCCGCCGCCGATCACGTTGATGTTGTTCGGGAAGCCCATCTGGTCGCCGCCGCGGATGTCAAAGCCGTCGATGCTGGCCTTCAAGCCGGCGGTGAACGCTCCGTCGTGAGCCAGGATGTAGATGACCTGGCCCTCGTTCACGTTCTGGTTGCCGTCCCAGGTCAGGCCGGCGATCTTGGCGCGCCAGGCATCGGCCAGGGCGGTATCGCCGCCGAAGGCACCGCCGTCGATGATCGAGCCGGGGATGAAGGTGATCCCCTGGAAGCCGCCCGGCCCCACGCCTTGCAGCTTGACCGGCGTAGTGATAATCAGGTTCTCGTAGTACGCGCCGCGCGGGTTGTAGCGCGGGTTGCTGAGATCAGGGACGCCCGGGTAGACCACCACCAGGTCATCCCCGGCGCTGGCGGCTGCCGCGTCGAGGGCACTCTGGATGGTGGCATAGGTCTGGCCAGGGCCGACCTGGTACAGGTTGGGCTGGTAGCCTGGGCCGATGTTCCCACCGCCGAAGTTGTCGAAGCGGGCGTCGTTGTTGTTGCTGGTCCCGACAAACCTCACGCCGATACTGCCGCCGCCGGCCACGAAAGCCGCCGGCCACGGGTTGGCCCCGCTTACCACGTTGGTGCTGCCGATCAGAACCCCGTTCTTGAAAACGCGCACTGTGCCGTCCGCTCGCGTCCGCGCCCCCAGTTGGTCGCCTGCCGCGAAGGTGGCCGGGAACGTAGCCTGGGTCACCGCGCTGTTCAGGTTCTGTCCGGGCACTTTGGTCCGAACCACAACGGTGCTATTGGTGGCGTTGTAGGCGACCTCGATCGCCGCCGAATTGTTATTAGCTGGGTTCGGGTTATTGCCCCCGCTGATCTTGAGGAACAGGCCCTGTTCGGTGGCGGTCGCTCCCACCTGGACGAAGGTGAAATAAGCTTCCTGGTCGGGACCGAACGCGGTGGGGTTCCACCAGATGTTCCCGCCGCCGCGCACCTGCACATTGTTGGTGTCGATGCGGTAGTTGCCCTGCTGGGTATTGCCAGACCAGTTGCCGCCCAGCGCTCCGTTCCCGCGGTCGAAGTTATCCAACACAGCGGTGAGCGGGAAGACCCCGTCACCCAGCACGTGGAAGGTCAGGCCGTTGACCGTGCTCTGGCCGTTGGCCGCGGTGATCTTCAACTGGTGCGGCCCGACAGGCGTGGTCGCCGGTATGGACACGCCGATCTGAGTATCTGTCCAGGAAGTGATTGGCAGTAGGATTGTCCCGTCCAGCGTGACCTGGCCCTGTTGTCCGCCAAAGCCCTGACCGGTGATGGTGAACGCGCCGTCACCGCCTGTGCTCACATCCGCATAGGGCTGCGAGACGGCAAGGAGTTGCGGCGTGGCGGGATCCAGCGTGCAGGCTACCTGGTTGATCTGCCCCCCAGGTAACTGGACCGACACACCCACCTGGGTGGGCGCCAGGTCGGCCGGCACCAGCAGCCCTGGAATAGTTTCAAATTCGGCCGCGATGGTACGGAACTCCGGTTTGTAGTTCAAGTTCAGCCGGCCGGGGATGCCCGGATCATTGCCCACGAAGCGGTACAGGTTGGCGCACACGCCCGAGGGCGTGGGACAATCGATGCGGTTGGTGGAGGGCAGCAGCACATCCCAGAGGCCGTTGAAGTCGGACTCGACGGTGGTCACCAGCCGGTTGGTGTAGTCGTAGATGCCCACCGGGGCGAAGGGCACGCCCGCCTTCTCGCCATAGAGCAAGGACTTCGGGTCGCTGGAGAAGTTCAGGTCATCCACGATCAGACCCCAGAACCTGCCCGGGATAGGCACGTCGGTGAACAGGTTGAAGGTGGGCACGACCGATTTGCCGTTGTTGAGCTGCACCAGTTTGGTGTCGCACAACGGCTTCTGCATGCCCTCGTAGGGGGAACCGTCGAGGTTGTCGGCGAAGGTGGCGTTGTCGGTTGGCGTCGAGGCCGGCACGGTGATGCCGTTGCCCAGGTCGACTGGGGCGTAGCCGTCCGTACCGATTCCAGCCACATCCACAGTGTGCAGCGGGCCGGCGCAGGCCGGCGGCGGCACCTGCGGGATGAACTGGTCGCCGTTGGCAATGTTGATATCTTCTTCGCGCGTCACCTTGTACAATGGGCGAACCGTGGCGTCGTTGGGGATCTCCACTTCGACCAGATATTCGTGGCCGCCCGGCAGCAGTTCGAACGTTCCGCCTGTGCAGATGGGGGCGGACGGATCCGTGGCGTCGAGCGTCCCGTTGAAGCAGCCGTCGGCGAAGCCGTAGTTGCCGTCGACGGTGGAGAAGCCGGCCTGGAATTGCACCCCCATCAGCGGGCCTTCCAGACATTCCGCGTTCGGATCTAGGGGAAGCACTTGCTCGTCAATCCCGTGTTGGAGCGGGTTGCCGTCGACGTCGCGGGCCACACAGCCCGTCGGCCGCTCCCAGGTCTCGGTCACGGTGGTATTCAGCAGCGGGCCCCTGGCGTAGGAACCGTCGGGGGCCAGTTCGTAGCTCCCGGCGGCATCGCAGGGCGCGCCAGGCGTTGTCCCGCAGTCGACCGTCGCGTATAGGTTGACGGTCAGACCGGGGATGCCGGGTTGCCAGTCCTCCACCACGGCGTACCGTGGGTCTAATTCGTTGCGGGTGGTGTCGTAGCTGACCGTACCGACGATGCCGCCGTTGCGCGGATCGACTCCGTTGGTAGCGCCGGTGGGGTCGTAGGCGTGCACGCCCCAGTCCAGGCGGCCGGACAGGCCGATGATGGGCAGCACGCTGACGTCCACGCCGTTGCCGAATTCGCTGCCGAGCAGGGTGGTTGGCTCTGCCTGGTTATCGGCCTGGTAGGTGACTCCCGTGGTGTAATACAGGTCGTTATAGGCCTCCATCACCAACCACTGGGTCATCGGATAAGCGTTCTCCATATAGTAGTAGCCGTCCGGGCCGGTGGTGACCAGCGTGGCGCCGCGGTCCATGAGCGAGTTCTCGCGCTTGCGCAGGGTGAGGGTGTAATTAGACAAGCCTCCCTCGCCCGGGTCCTTGATGCCGTTCCGGTTGGCGTCGTCGAAGACGTAGCCCTCGAGCTGGGTCCACCAGCCGGTCAGGGGCAGTATCCCCATATCGACCACCTCGCCGTTGCTTACGGTGACGTTGATCAGGTCGAGGATGTAGTCCTGCGGCTCATCCCACCAGGTCAGGGTGTAGTTGCCGTCCGGCACGTTCGGGATTGTGAAGCTGCCGTTGGCGTCCCCTTGCCCCACCCAGACGGCGGTATCGCCGCGCTGCAGGTCGGTCAGGGTAACCCAGGGGCTGTCGATGGGCTTGTCGAGTTTCATGCCTTGCGCTCCGCCCCAGATGGTGCCGGGTAGGCCCGTGCCGCCTTTGGGGGGAACATATACCTTGACGGCTTCCACCACGCCCGTGATGGAGCCCGCGCCGGGTGGAAAGTTCGGGTCTCTCCAGAACGGTTGGCCAGCCGGCGGACCCGGCACATAGCCGAAGATGATGGCGGGGAAAGGCTCGCCGGCCACCACAAACTCGGTGTCCAGACCGGTGGAGCCTTCCATCACCCAGGCGTCCCAGTCATGGTTGCCTTCCAGGGTGGTGGTCTGGATCCAGTTGGAGCCATCCGGCGCGACGGCCGAAAGGGCGTAGCGGTTGGGTCCCAGGTTGGGTATCACCAGGTCGCCGTTGGCGTCGCTGACGCACTGGCCGCCCGTGCCCGGGATGGGCGTCGGGACATAGTCTGGGGGATTGAGGATGATGTTGCCGGCCGCATCCTTTTGATACTCGGTGCACAGCGGATTGCCGAACACATCCGTGGTCACCTCGCCGAGGTAATCGGCGATGTGGCCGACGAAGCCGGGCAGGCCGTGCTCGGCCGGAACATCCGGCGCGCCATTGACTGGCGAGATATCCTCAAATACAAAAGCGTGGATCGTAGCGGTGGGCAGCGGGTGCGGCTGCAGCTCCACGGTGACCAAACCAGGATCAGGCAGCGGCACCGTGAAATGCACCCCGTCCAGCTTGTAGCCGTCCGCCAGCACCGAGATCAGGTAGCGGCCGTTGGGGAGGTTAAGAGGGAAGTCACTCTGGTCGCCCTGGGTGTAGATCGGGCTGGAGGTGGCTGCGCCGGCGATGGAGGTCCACTTGCAGGAGCCGGGGTAGCCGGCGGCGCCAGGGTTGCAGCCGTCCGAGGGGCTGCGCTGGGTCGTGGTGCCCGTGTTGTCGACGTTGATGATATACTTGTAATGGGTAACGGCGTCGCCCTTGACCACGCCCGTGCCGCCAAAGGCGCGCGGCTCGGTGCGGGCGCTGATCACGCTCAGCGTCAGGGTGTTGGTCTGGGCCAGCGGGGCGTCGGCCGGCCCGGCCATGGCCGGCGGCGCAAGAGTTGGAGCCAGTGGCCCCAGTGCTGTCACCAGCATGCTTAGGGCCAAGAAAAAGCGGCCCAACCCGCGCAGCCTCTGGCGCAGATCACCCATTTTCGCATAATTTCGTAAATTCATTTAGTTTCCTCCTGTCCTAATTAGTGAGTGCTCAAAGCTTGGCCGGATAGCCTGACATGTTTTGCGTTGGCATTGAATCATCTGTTCCCTCCTTTCTCATCAAGAGTAGGCTTTAGCTATCGCGTATAATGTTGATAAGGTCGGTAGCCCGTGTGACCAAGACCTGTTGTTTGTTATAGATGCATACCAGGTTGTCGTTCGCGCTCACCACCACCACTCGCAATTTAGGATGGTTTTTGAGGAAGACCAACAATTTAGTCGGGTTGGCCAGGTATGTGACTTCGTCCAGAACAACCACATCAGGTCGGAATCGTCTGATTTCCTGAACCAATTCCAATTGATCGGCGGGCGAGATGCCAATTACGTCCAGGTCAGCCTCGCCTGTTAACAGGCTCTGGACTCCTGCTCCCAACAATAATTGGTGTTCGACGATAAGAACTCGTTGCACATCAGTTGCCCTATCCTCAGCGACCAACGCTACCTTCGCTATAGCCGACCGTCCCGAGGGCAAGAGTGATTCGCTCGCCTTGAGGTCCATGAAATGACCCCACTAGATGCAGGTAGCTAGAAGAGGGAGTGGCGGGGATTGGGGGAGCCCCGGTGATCGGCAGGGCAAACTGTTATCAGTCTCAATGAAGTGCTGCCATCTTTGCCCTGGCTCCCTTCTGAAAAGCCCAATAGCCCAACACAAGACCCAGGAGGAGTTATATTGCACTCCCATTATAATAGGGGAGCGCACAGAGTTCTATAGTTCTATCTCATCCCCACCGCATTAAAAAAGGACTATCTTTACGATAGTCCTTGGGGGTATCAGGCTAGTACTTTGATCCTAATAACTAGTACTCGGCGATAAAGGTCTCAACCAGACAAAAGAGGGGTGTCGAGCGAAGCGAAAACCTTCCTCTAGCCCGACATATGCTCAGAAGAGGAGTTTGTCAGTCCGTGGCGGTGGGCAAAGCTGGCCGCCTCCCGGCGATTTCTGAGGTTAAGCTTGGTCAGAATGTTGCCCACGTGGTTTTTGACTGTGTTCTCGCTGATGAATAGGCGGCTGGCGATCTCGCGGTTAGTGGCCCCCGTGGTCAATTCCTTGAGTATCACGATCTCTCGCGAAGTTAGCTCACGCACCTCAGCCTGGCCGGACGCACGCGCTGATCCCAGACGGGCGAACTCGTCCAGGATGCGGCTGGTCATCGCCCCCGAGATGGCTGCCTCGCCACATTCCACACCTCGCAGGTATGTCAACAACCTGGATACGGGCACGTTTTTGAGAAGATACCCCTTAGCCCCGCTGCGGATAGCGGCGAACAATCGATCGTCTTGTTCGTGCACCGTAAGGAAGACGATGTTGATTTCTGGCCGGTCAGCCAAAATGGCTTGCGTGGCGTCCAGCCCGGTGCCATCAGGCAGGCCGAAATCCATCAAGACCAGGTCGGGACCCAGTTCGCGGGCCATTGCGACTGCTTCATGTACACAACCGGCCTCTCCTATCACGGTGATATCCGGCTGCGCCTTGAGCAGGCTCACCAGCCCTTCTCTAAACAGAACGTGGTCATCGACGATGAGTATTCTCATAGGTCACGATTCTCCCGTAAGTCACGACGTGCAGAGCTCTGAGAGGCCGGGGCAAGCGGGAGCCGAAGCGTTAATTCTGTACCGATATCGGGGTATGAAGTGATGCTGAGTTGCCCACTTATCTCCTGTGCACGCTCTTGCATGATCGCCAGTCCAAAATGTGTGTCACGTCGAGGCGTGCCTGTTTCAAAACCACACCCGTCGTCTGAGAGGGTGATGGTCAAAGCGTCCTCACTCCACACCAGGCTGATATCGACCTGGTGGGCGTTGGCGTGTTTCTCTACGTTGATCAGCGCTTCCTGGAAAAGGTAGAGAAGTTGCTGTTGGACAATGGGAGGGAGAGTGCGAGGCTGGCCCTCGCTGGTCAGTTGAACCTGGAATCCGCCCCTTTGGCCTACCGACCTGGCCTGAACCAGCAAGGCTGCAGCCAGATCGCTGGAATAGGAGGGGAGTGAAGCTGCCAACATCCCTCGCACTGTTTCATAGGCCGCGTTGGCCACTTCGCGCATCTGCGCCAGCTCACCTCGAAGCCCGGTCATCTCCCCTAAAGCATCGCTACCCGCCAGTTGGTCCAGTTTGAGGTGCAGATAGCCGAGATTGTGTCCTAGCGAATCGTGTAGATTGCGGGCGATGCGCGCCCGTTCTCTTTCTCGTTCCGCCTCGGCCCGTCTGCGGGCACTGATATCGTGGATGACAGTTTGCACCGCTGGCTGGCCCTGGTAGCTAATCGGCACGGACGCCACCTCCACATCCACGACGGTCCCGTCGAGGCGAATAAACTTTTCTTCGACCAGGGGTACGCCCTTGCCCTCTTGTCCCACCTGCTGCACACGCGTCTGTACCATATCCCAATCGTCGGGATGGATAAAATCACGTATCGGTTTGCCGATGAGTTCCGGTGAACTGACCCCACCCAGCAGTTTTACCGCTGGCGGATTCACGTAGACGAACTTCCCCCGGCTGTGGATGGCGATGGCTTCGAATGCGAGCTCCACCAGACGGCGATAGCGTTCTTCGCTTTCTCGCAGCGTCTTCTCCGTCTGCTTGCGTTGACCGATTTCATGCATCAGTTCCGCATTGACTCTGGTCAGTTCAGCCGTACGTTCCGCCACCCGCTCTTCCAGTTCCTCATTAGCCCTGCGCAGTGCCTCCTCCGCCCGTTTGCGCTCGGTGATGTCATGAATGATACCGGTAAAGAAGACCTCCTCTCTGATCTTCCAGGTCGACATGGAAAGCTCTATGGGAAATTCGCAGCCGTCTTTCCTAAGCCCAAGCATCTCGACGGGTTTTCCGAGAATTTGTGATTTTCCGGTTGAGACGATGCGCTCCATTCCATTTCGATAATATGCGTGGAACCGTTCGGGCATAATGGAGGTAAGCGGCTGGTCGATAGCTTCCTCAGGTCCAAAGCCGAACATGGCTGTGGCTGCCTTGTTCCAGAAAACAATCTTCCCCTGGCTGTCAATCGTAATGATGGCCTCGCCGGCAGTCTGCGCCACAGAACGGAAGCGTTCCTCACCGTTCTGCAACGATTCCAGGGTCCGGCTGTTGAAGAGAGCAATTGCAGCCAGATCGCCGAAGGCCGAAGCCATGCGCACATCGTTTTCAGTGAAACCACCTGGTTTGTTGGCCAGACCCAGCAACCCCACCATGATTCCCTTAACCATCAGCGGGGCAAATAGAACATTGCCAAGCTCCGCATGTCCCTCCGGCAAGAGCATCCTCCACTCGCTCTTGGGAAAGTCGTTCTCATAGATGGTTTTGCCTGTACGATATACTTCCTGGCGCAGTCCGCGGATGGGCATGGGAAGCGTCGGGTCAGCGGTGCAGGCAGCTCCGCCTGAATCTAGAAACAGGACTTGATTTCTTGTTCCATCTTTCGTCAACAGGGCCACGTATCCAGCCGTGGCCCCGGTTAAATGCTTGCAGGCATCAAATATGGACCGGGCAGCGACCTCAAATTCAGGATAGGCCAGGACTACACGGGCACCTTCCAATAGCGCAGAAACTTCCGCCTGGCGCTGCCGAGATTCGTCCAACGCCTGGCGCAGCCCCACTTCCGCCCGCACCCGCTCCGTCACGTCCAACAGCGACAACACCAGCCCCAGAACCCTGCCGTCCTCATTCGTCACCGGTGCCAGAGTCCAGTCCCAGTAGGTGATTCCTCGCTCGGGCTGATCGGCGAACTCGAAAGGCCTGGCGTGGAACTCGACGAGCTGGCCTGCGTCCCTCACTCCTTCGAAGATGGCTTGGTTTTCGGAGTTGGGAAACAGCTCGAAGTGATTGCGGCCGAGAAGCTCCTCTTCGCTATGGCCGCAGCCCTGGACATAAGCAGAGTTGACCCGAACAAAGTTGAACTGGGGGTCGAGGTAGGCCAGTTGGGTTCGGGTGTTCTCCATGATCGTATCCAGCATATCCAGCTCGTTACGCAGTGCTTCCTCCGCCCTCTCTCGCTGTCTCGCAATGACAAAGACCAGGATAAGAATGAGGGTGAGCAAGGGTATCTCGACAAGCTCCTCGGCCTGGATTTTACCTGCAACGACACTGTCCAGCAACACGGTTGTGGTAGCTGCCACCCAGAAGCAGGCGCGTAGGACAAAGGCGCCAAATTTCCAGTAGAATGCCCCCAAGGTCAATAAGAAGAAGATCACGTGGAAAAAGATTATCTTGTGGCCGGTGAAGATCAGGAGTACGACCGTCACGATCAGCGCCAAATCCAAGAGTCCAAATCTCAGGTGTGTTTGCGCTACCTTCAACAGGTTACTGGTGGTGACCTTTTTAGGCGTACTGCTTGTATTTGTGGCCGTCATTTGCTCTGCCGTGTATGTGATTCCCTGCCCATCAATTTGCCAGCCGGTATCAATGCTGCATCTATCCACTGGACAGGGGCTGGAGGATCAATTCAAGGGGAGCCGTAGGGTTACTGGCATACCGGTGTCTGGGCACGATGTGAGCGCGAAAGAGGATCTGGTGTTGGAGGAGAGGAGAGACTGCGTGAGATCGGCCCTCATTGATAAGTTCAACCTCGAAGTCGCCCTCCCCAGGGTTTATGAAATAGTACATTTGCACTATTATTTTATCACAAGGGCGACTCACACGTCCATATTTCCACAGAATTGTGAGGAATTAGATAAGTATAATCGCTTAACCTCTATTATATGACAACCGAATGGGCAAGTCAACGGGTCATTCGTATGAAATTCATATGAATTCTCGTGGTGCCCCGTCACAGAGATCATAATGAGCTGCTCCAGACCCTAAAGGTTTTTAAAACCTTTAGGGTCTTCATCCCACAAGAAACATCGTGTTTCTTAGCAGATGGAGAGCTTCCTAATAAAGGGAGCTTCAAACCAAATTAAAAGACCCCGCTGGATAGAATACCCATCTTGGTTGGGTATCGAGCGGGGTCTGATTGTTAAGCGACGGTCTATGACAGGCGGCATCCCCTGGCCTGTCGGCCACTTGTGCGGTGCTGACATCTGCAGACAGGACGGACTGATGGCACCAGGTGGGTGCCCTGGTCAGCCAGTGCCAGCCAATCAGGTTCAACCGTGCGTCGCGCCATGCCTACGCCGGCGGCGGTCCAACTACTAACAACACATAACCGACCTCCTGACCACTGCGCCATAATGCCAGGCGAGCTTGACCAGATGGCGGTGAACCTGATGTAAAGACCACGTGGCCAATGATGTTCCCCTGTTCATCAATGCTGACCAGCGCCTCATTACCCGTCGGTGGTGGTACTGCCCCTGGCTTGCGCATCACGCGAAAGATCGGGTTGGGGATGATGTGATCATCCCACCATCCCAACTTCTGGACCGCATCACTGCCCACCCGCCGTGTCGCCGGGGGAAACGTGTCAGGATCTGATGAGGCCCAGACAGCGAACGGTCCTCCATCGTCTCCAATGTGGCTCTCAGCTCCGAACCCCCAGCCAACAGTGCCCTTGCCTTCGGTAAAAGCGGCCACCCCGGTCGAATAGTACGGCGGATCGGGAATGACGCCTTGCGGAAAGTCGTCCGCTCCCGGCCAGTGCAGGAACAACAGAATGCCCGGCGGTGTCGTGATCAGGTCGTTGTTCAGGTCACGTACCTGCGGCTGCAGAATGGCCGGGCCGGCCTTCAGTTCGAAGGCGTCGACACCCCAAAATAGTTGCCCTGATTGTGCACGGTCGTAACCAAACGAGAAATCTAGCTCAAATTTGTAGAACGCTCGCAGCTTGTCAAAGTCGCCTTCGTTCAGCCTGGGCAATGTGCCCAGGGAGCTGTGGTCCTCGGGCCGTACGTCAAACACTTTGGGGATATAAGGCATCCCGTTTGCCATGTCAAAACCTCCTATCCTGATTTGAGCAACTTTTGCCAATACAGTGAACATCGCTGCCAACGCCGCTTCCTTGTACGTGCGGCGTGCCTGAGGGGGATGGAGTCGTAGTCGATTTGATAGAGTTGTGGAAGGTAAGGGGATTATCTGACCGAGGAGGCTCCCTCGGTTGCAGCAAGCTTGGTCGTACCCAGTATAGCACATTTGCATCCTGCTTTCAACAATTTTTAGAGAAACTGCGATTACTTTCCGGCCAATATGAAATGCGCTGTTTTATGCATCTTATATTGACATGTTATGTAAAAAATAGTATAATATGTAAAGCAAATGTTATGCGAGGAGGGGGCCAAATGAGTCAAGCTCAAAGTTCTGTCAGGCGACCAAGGAATCGGCGGCGGTTCCTCTTGCTTGCTCTCGCTGCCATGCTTTTGATACTGCTCTTGCTGATCATTATTTTCTTCTGGCCACTGGGCCGCCAGTTGACTGCCGATGCCGGGGGACCATACACAGTGGGCGAAGGCCAACCGCTTGCCTTCGACGGCAGTGGTTCGACTGGTGGTACGATCACCGACTACGCCTGGGATTTCGGTGACGGGACTACCGGCAGCGGGGTTACACCCAACCATACCTACGACGACGGCCCGGCCCAATTCAGCGTGAAGTTGGTGGTCACCGATAATCAGGGCCAAACGGCGAGCGATACCACCCAGGTGACCGTAAACAACTTGCCGCCTGTGGTCAACGCTGGCGGCCCGTACACCTGCATGGTGGGGGAGACCATTCCGCTCTCGGGTGCCTGCGACGATCCTGGTCCCGTGGATGCTGCCTCCCTGACCTGCACCTGGGCCGACTTCAGCGGCGCGGCCATCAGCCAGCCGAGTTACACCTGTCCGACCAGCCCCGGTCAAATGACCGTCACCCTGACCGCCACCGACAAAGATGGCGCCAGCGCCCAAGGCTCGGCCACCGTCAGCGTCATCACCCCGACACAGCTCATAGCCGATGCTAACGGGCCATACAGTGGTGAGGTCGGCGCTCCCGTTTCTTTTGATGGCAGTGGCTCCACGCCGGCAGACGCGATCCAGTCATATAGTTGGGAGTTCGGTGACGGGCAAACCGGTACGGGAGTCGTCATTTCGCATACCTACACGGTAACCGGCACCTACACGGTCACCCTGACGGTGGCTAACGCCAACCTCCAGGCTACTGACACCACTACCGCCACTATAACCGCTCCCAACCAGCCGCCGACGGCGGTGATCGAGACCTATTTGATCTCCAAGGATGGCAGGAGCTATCGCTTCGATGGCAGCAAATCGACCGACCCGGACGGCCAGATTGTCTCCTACGATTGGAATTTCGGCGACGGGAATGTAGGGACGGGCGCCGTGGTCGAGCACCACTACACGGCAACCGGCCACTATTCGGCCACTTTGACCGTCACCGACGACAGAGGGGCAACAGGCAGCGCGTCTAAGGAAATACAGGTTCCCTAACTCCGGTGCTCAGTGGGGAAC
>JAHELX010000774.1 GCA_024643945.1 Anaerolineales bacterium | reverse complement strand
AATCAGTTCTCGAATGCTGAGCATCTCACCTTAATATGTGGGGCATCGCGGAGCTGGTGTGAAGGCGCATTCAAAGGTACAACATGGTCGTACGATGTACTGAATGCGGGAGACTGGATGCAAGCGGATTATGTGCTCCTGTATATCTCGTGGCTGCAGCGGCAATCATATCCGCAAGAAGTGGTAGACTATCTCTCTAGCCAATATCTGGTGTACCAGGTAGAATTAGGAGGGGCGGCGTATGCCTGGCTGTATCAGGTGCCCCAGTTGCAATACTACAGTGGTACCAAGCTCGAAGGGCGAGGCACTTTGTACGGCTACAACCTGAGCGCCAGCCAACTCCGCGCTGGCGACACCCTAAATGCCACGCTTTATTGGCGCAATGAGGGCCAGGGACCAACTGATGTGTTTTTCGTGAGGATAGTAGATGCTGCGGGTTATCCATGGGCCACGGCCGTAGCCCAGCCGCGCCCTGGTTTTGAGGAGGCCAGCCACACACGCAAGGCGATTGTGGAGAGTGAAGCCTCCCTATCCTTGCCGATAGGTATGCCTCCAGGACACTACTTCCTGAAAATGGGTTTTATGACCGATGATGGGCAGACCTTAGTGGGTAGATTTGAGTTGCCTCCTCAAGGGGATGACGTGTTGGTAACGTTGCCCGGCTCATTCGCCAGCGAGATCTCTGTGCCGCATACACTCAGTTTCGCCACAGACGATGTGTCGCTGTTGGGATATGACCTGACGCCCACGGCGATTCGAGCCGGCGAAAAAGGTTGGCTTACCCTCTTTTGGCGTGCGAAGCAAGACGCACCCCGCGATTACGTGATCGGTATACGTTTGTTGACGCTCGATGCCCAAGAGATTACATACTGGCTGGGGCGTCCGGTTTATAGCGGGTATCCTACTCCTCAGTGGTCCCAGGAACAGGTGGTGCAGGATCCGTGGGAGCTTTCGTTGCCTGCAGATGTACCCCCTGGCGATTATCAACTTGACTTGACCCTGTTTGATGCTAAGACGCAGGTCGAAGTGACGCGGGGCACCCTGGGCAGCGTATCCGTGGTAGAGCGGCGGCGAAGTTTTGACATTCCGACCATGCAGAACGTAATAAACGCCAACTTAGGCGACCAGATCAGACTGTTGGGCTATGACCTATTTGCCGAGTTGATCACGGACGGCGGGCGTTTACGGGTGACCCTCTATTGGCAGGCACAAGAGGCGATAAGCGGTTCCTATATGGTATTTGTGCATTTGCTCAGCCACGATGGGTCTGTGGTGGCTCAGTCCGATGGGGTGCCGGTCGGCGGCGCGATTCCTATCTATGACTGGGCCGCTGGCGAAGTGGTGGTCGACCAGCATTTGCTTGAGTTCTCAGGCTTGTCTCCCGGCGAATATAGGTTGGCCGTGGGTGTGGTTGATGCTGCGACTGGGGAGAGGCTACCTGCAGCCGACGGCAATACCTTCATTTTGTTGCAGACTTTCCGCAAGGATTGAATCGCGATGAGTCTGAAAAACCATTGGCCTGATTGGCTAACGGCGCTCGGCGTGTTCGCCTTGGCCCTGATCCCACGCATAATCAGTCTGGGCACCTTCTTGGCTCCCGATGAAGGCTATCATTGGAAACTCTCCAATGAGTTCCTGGCGGCTCTCCTTCGCCATGATTGGGCCGACACGGTGCCTCAAGGTTTACCTGGCCTCACATTGGCCTGGATCGAGTCTATCGGGATGTTGTTCAGGTATGCGATTGCCTGGCTTACGTCCGGAGGACAGGCCAGCCTTGAACAGATCATGGCTCCTGATCAGCCTTTTGCCCAACTTGCTCAGCGTCAAATGGTAGTGGTGTTGGTCAATGCCTTGATTGTGGCTGCAATTTACCTGTCGGCACAGCGGGTGTTTGGCACTCGAGGGGCACTGATGGGCACCATGTTTATCGCCTTCGATCCCTTCTTTCTGGCCGAATCGCGGGTGTTACGATTTGAGGCGCTTGTGGCAGGGTTTATGGCATTGTCGGTGCTGACGGCCCTTGTGTACGTCAAAGAACGGCGCGGCTATGTCTTAGGCCTATCAGCCGTAGTGGCAGGTTTGGCGACGCTGACCAAGGTCTCGGCGATTCTGTTGATGCCCGTCATTGGATTGATTTTCCTGACGCTCCTCCCTGATTGGTCGCTGGATTCGGTGCCCCGGGCGGTCCGGCGCGTGGGCGTGACCCTTATCGTATGGACGCTGCTGACTGCTCTCACTTTCTGCATTATCTGGCCGGCCATGTGGGTGTCGCCAGCCAACACGTTGCGCACTGTCTTTAACTTTGCCTACGAGGCCGGCGAGGAGGGGCTGGAAGGGCGTGGTGTCTTCTTCTGGGGGCATATATATCCCGACGACCCTGGCCCATGGTTTTATCCTGTGAACTTCCTTTTCCGCATCACGCCGGTGGTATTACTGGGAATAATCGTTGCCATCATTCTGCTTATCAGGAACCGGCGTTACGCTACACAGCGTTTGTCTACCCGCTACTGGGTCTGGTGGGGCCTGCTGGCGTTGTTTACGTACACCTTCTTCTTTGCTTTGGCTATGACCTTTGGAGCCAAGAAATATGATCGCTACCTGATGCCCGTCTTCCCTGCCTTCGGAATAGTCGCAGGTGTGGCATTAACTCAAATCTCAAACCCCAAATCCCAAAACTCGAAATTTGGCATGAGGGACCTGAAGTCTGATCGCTGGTCATTTGATCCCTGGTATCTGGTATTTGTCATTCTGTTGGTAGTTCAAGCTGCTACTGCTCTACCATATCTGCCCTATTATTACACCTACTACAACCCCTTGCTGAGTGCTATCAAGCCGGCCCAGGATGCGGTGAGAGTAGGCTACGGTGAGGGTGTCGACCGGATAGCTACCTACCTCAATGCCAAACCGAACGCAGACAGGATCAAGCTGGCTTCGGCCATGTCGTCAAGATTTGGGCCCTTATTTGCCGGCGAAACCATCCCAATCGGCAACCTGGATGGGCGTTGGGTGCAGGCTGATTACGTTTTCATCTATATCGCTCAAGTCCAGCGTGGAAAACACGACCCGGAAATACTGACCTATCTGGCCCGGCGGGAGCCGGAATTCTGGCTCCGCCTGCACGGGATAGAGTACGGTAAGCTCTATCCTGGGCCAGCGGCACAATATTACAGTGGCACCAAGCTGGAGGGACGAGGCACTTTGTATGGCT